>JAIDJD010000447.1 GCA_029052375.1 Duncaniella sp.
AGATGTTTATAAGAGACCTCCCATACACCCTCCCCTACCACCACTAATCCCCACCAATGGCCGAATCTGTAGTTAGACTCTCCCCAAGGCAGAAGATGATAAACCTCATGTATATCGTCCTCACCGCCATGCTGGCCCTCAACGTCTCCAGCGACGTCCTCGACGGCTTCGTCCAGGTCCAGGACGGCCTTGCGCGCACCAACGACGGCGTGGGCCGGCGCAACAATGCCATATACGCCCAGCTCGAGGCCATCACCGAGCAGAACCCCGGCAAGGGAACACCCTGGCTCAGCAAGGCCACCGATGTCCGCTCGCGCGCCGGACACCTCTACGAGTATATCGACTCGCTCAAGCTCGCCATAGTCCGCCAGGCCGACGGCGAGGAGGGCGACGTCAACGACATAAGCCGCCGCGACGACCTCGAGGCCGCCGCCGTGGTGATGCTCTCACCCTCGGACGCGCGCGGAGCCGACCTGCGCGGACGCATCGACGCCTACCGCGAGTTCATCTCCTCGCTCGTGCCCGACTCGGCCAAGCGCACCTCCATAGAGCAGGCACTCTCCACAGCCCCCTTCCGACGCCCGGGCACCGTGACGCCCCAGCCGTGGGAAGAGGCCAAGTTTGAAAACCAGCCCGTCGTGGCCGCCGTCACCCTGCTCACCAAACTGCAGAACGACATCCGCTATGCCGAGGGCGAGGCGCTCTCCACCCTCCTCGCCAACGTCGACGCCGGAGACGTGCGCGTCAACGAGCTCAACGCCTTCGTGATACCGCAGTCCAGAATGGTGATGCGCGGCGGACGCTACACCGCAGACATCGTCCTGGCCGCCGTCGACACCACGGCCCGCCCCGACATATATGTCGGAGGCAAGCCTGTGCAGAACGGCAGGTACGAATTTGCCACATCGTCCACAGGCACGTTCGACTACTCGGGCTACATCGAGGTGGCCCACGGCGACGGCTCCACCACCCGCCACCCCTTCGCCTCCTCGTACACCGTCATGGAGCCCACAGCCACCGTCTCCGCAACGATGATGAACGTCCTCTACGCCGGCATCAGCAACCCGATAGGCATCTCTGTCCCCGGAGTGCCCATGAACGCCGTCTCGGCCACCATGACCAACGGCACCCTCACCCGCCAGGGCGACACCTTCGCGGCACGCCCCTCCAAGGTGGGCGAGGACGCCACCATCACCGTCACCGCCAACATCGACGGCCGCCCACAGACGGTGAGCGCCACCACCTTCCGCGTGCGCAAGCTCCCCGACCCCACAGCCTTCATTTCGTTCACGGCCGCCGGAGGAGCCAAAGACCGCTACAAGGGTGGCAAGCCTATATCGAAGACCCTCCTCACCGCCGCCCCCGGACTTGAGGCCGCCATCGACGACGATATGCTCAACATAGACTTCCAGGTGCTCGGATTCGAGACAGTCTTCTTCGACCAGATGGGCAACGCCATACCCGAAGTGTCCCAGGGAGCCTCGTTCTCCCAGCGCCAGCGCGACCAGTTCCGCCGCCTCTCAAGAGGCAAGCGCTTCTACATCTCGCGCATCCGCGCCAAGGGCCCCGACGGCATCGAGCGCACCATCTCGCCCATGGAGGTGATAGTCAACTGACGCCCCCTCCTCTCCACCAGACCATATACACTGTAAAAAAAAGCTAAACCACACCATACAAGATGAAGCTCAAGCTCATTCTCTCCGCCATATCGCTCGCCTTTGCCCTCTCTGTCTTCGCGCAGACCGACAACGGCTCCTCGACCGGCTCTGCGGTCACCCGCAGGCGCCCGGGCACAGAGCGCGGCACCCAGGCCAAGACAGAGGGCGCCGCGGCATCCGCACGCCTGCAGAACCGTCTCCAGACCTCCGAGGTCCCCGAGAGCGAGATGCAGTGGATGAGGGTGATGTATCGCGAGCTCGACCTCACCAAAGACCAGAACGGCGCGCTCTACTATCCCGACGAGCCTGTCGAGGGCCAGGACAACCTCTTCCGCATCATCCTCAAGAACATGGCCGACGGACGGCTCCAGGCCTACGAGTATCTCGACGGCAGAGAGGTGTTCTCAGACAACTACAAGGTCAAGATGGGCGATATCCTCGACCGCTTCTACATACTCAGCACGCCCGCCAAAAGCAGCACCGAGAAGAATCCACGCTACGAGATAGAAGAGGCCGACATTCCCGCCTCGGAGGTGCTCTCGTACTACATCATAGAGCGATGGGAGTTTGACCGCCGCTCCAACCGTATGCGCACGGTCGTAGAGGCCATATGTCCCGTCCTCCACCGCGCAGGAGACTTCGGAGGCGAAGCCGTCAGATACCCGATGTTCTGGGTGCGCTACGACGACCTGCGCCCCTTCATCACCACACAGACCATATTCACCGACGACGACAACAACCTGGCCACAGCCACATACGACGACTTCTTCAACCTCGGGCTCTACAAAGGCGACATCTACAAGACCCGCAACCTGCGCAACCGCTCGCTGATGCAGATGCATCCCGACCCTGACGAGCTGGCCCACGCCCGCGACTCCATACAGGACCGCCTCGACAACTACGAGAAGAAGCTCTGGGTGCCCTCGCTCGAAGAGCTCAAAGCAAGGCGCGAGGCGGCCGAAGCAGCCGAGACCGCAGCGGCCGAAGGCTCTGAGACCGTCTCCGGCGACACAGAGGCTCCAGCCGTAGAGAAGGCCGAAGAGAAGACCTCTGTCCGAAAGACCACCCGCACCCGCCGCGGCTCGGCCGGCGCCGCCAAGGCCAAGGCAAAACCCTCCAAGAAGACCAAGGTCAGGAAAGCCAAGGCGCCCAAAACCTCGTCAGGCTCGTCCTCGGCCACACGCTCTGTGCGCAACCGCAAGAGATAACACACCCGCTCTCCCTGCTCTCCGTCCAGGCTAAAGATGATTTCGGTAGTCATCCCTGTCTACAACCGCCAGGCCACCCTGCCGCGCCTCCTCGGCTCGCTCGAGGCCCAGACGCGGCAGCCGGACCGCATAATCCTTGTGGACAACGCCTCGACCGACGCCACCCTCTCCATTCTCCGGACCTGGGCCTCCTCACACCCTAACGCAACCGTCATCACCGAGACCACTCCCGGAGCCTCGGCGGCCCGCAATGCCGGCCTCGCCCTGGTCTCCACGCCGTGGGTGATGTTCTTCGACTCGGACGACGAGATGCTCCCCACCCACATAGCCGACTTCTCGGCCGCCATAGAGGCCAACCCCGACACAGACATCGTGGGCCGGTCCATGATTCTGCGCTGTCTCGACGGCTCTGAGCGCAAGCTCTGGTTCACAGACCGCCGTCCGCTCTTCAGCCACATCTTCCGCACCATACTCGCCACACAGCGCTATGCCGTCCGCACAGAGCTGATACGCCGCGCGGGAGCATGGCAGACCGACCTCTCGATATGGCTCGACTGGGAGCTCGGCATACGCCTCCTGCTCCAGACGTCGCGCGTGGCCACAGTCCCCGGCCCGCCATCGGTGATAGCCTACCACACGAGAGAGTCTATCACAGGCCTCAGCTACTCCTCGCGCGCCGAGGCCATAGAGAAGACCATAGCATCCGTCAGGCCGCTGATGGCCACGCAGAAGCAGAGAGACTGGCTGGACGCGCGCACGATGATACTGGCCGCGCAGTATGCCCGCGAGGGGGACAACCGTGCGGCCGAGAGGCTTAAAAACGAAATACTGAAAAACACGCGCTCGCCACTGCGCCAGCGCATCATCTACGCGCACAACCGCATCTTCGGCCGCCTGACATTCCCCTTGGCGGCGATGCTCTTCTGACGCAGGTTCACTCGATGGCGTTGAGCCACAGCTGTGCCTCGGGGCCGAGATTGAAGAGCAGGTCGAGCACCGAGAGCCCGCCTATGAAGCCGAGCCTCTCCTGTCTCACCTGCCTGTACTCCACCGCGCTGACATCCCGAGGAGCCGCGCACAGCTCCACAGCGCCCACGCAGGGAGGCTCTACGCCGAGCAGACGGCGTATCTCGCCATCCCACGCCCCGGCGAGGTCAGAGAGCATAGGATAACGCTCCATGACCCCTGCCGTCAGCATAGGCAGGAATCCGTCTATATAGAATTCAAAATAAGGCGTGCGCCCGTATGCGCTCTCCAGAGCCACGCGGTGGACATCCCACCACGAGCCGTGGTCAGAGACACGCACGTCGCTCCAGAGACACCTGCTCGTGGCCGGCTTGGCTATCGGCACGGTCAGCTCCATGCGTCCGCGCGTGTCGGCTATCGCAAAGCGGTGTGTCTCCTTGTCGCGCTTGTCGAAGGGGAGATCCCACACCTGGCGCGACGCTCCCGAGCGCCACACCTCGAGATACTCCCCTATCCCGCCGCAGAGGCGGGGCCTCAGCCCCGTGCGCCTCCCGGGATACATCACAGGACGTCCCATGGCTCAGAATTTGGCCCGGTCGGGATTGGCGTCCTTGAACACGCGGTCCCAGCGCACCTTGCCGAATCCGCTCTTGTCCTTGTCGAACGACACGAGCACAAGCTCGGGACGGCCCACCACATGGTCTTCGGGCACAAAGCCCCAGTAGCGCGAGTCGAGCGAGTTGTCGCGGTTGTCGCCCACCATGAAGTAGTAGTCCATCCTGAAGGTATATGTCTCGGCAGGCTTGCCGTCGAGCCAGAAGACGCCGTCTCTCATCTCGGCCGAGCGCTGGCCCTCGTAGTCGCGTATCACACGGCCGTATATCTCCCATGCGCGGGGCGTCATCCTGAGACGCGCACCCTTGCGCGGTATCCACAGTTCGCCATAGTCGGCGCGGGTCCAGCTGTCGGCCACGCCGGCTGGATAGAGCATCTCGCCCGGCTGTGCCGGCATCTTCATCACCTTGGCCACGGCGGGATTGGCCTCGAGCTTCTCCACCATCTCTGCCGTCAGCGGCGAGGCATAGATGACGGGCACAGAGCCATCCTCCCTGACTGCAAAGCCGAGAGCGCGGATAGCGGGGATATCCTCGGGGGTGACAGGCACCTCGTGGCGATCGTCCTCGGCTATGCCGAGCTCCTCCCAGTCTGCCTGGGTCAGGCGTCCGTCCCTGAGCTGGAAGTAGTGGTTGAACTGCACATACTCGGGCTGAGGCAGAGCCTCGCCATCGATATATATCACGCCGCCGCGGATGGCAAGACGCTCGCCGGGCAGGCCGACGGCACGCTTTACATAGTTCTCGCGGCGGTCTACGGGACGGTAGATTATCTCGCCGAAGGTCTCCTCGTTGGCCTCGAGCACCTCGCGCCCATACATCTTCTTGAGCGTGTAGTAGTCGGGGTTCTGCACCTTGGTGCAAACGGTGTCGCCGGCGGGGAAGTTGAACACCACGATGTCTCCCCTCTTGATATTCCCGAGCCCCTTGAGGCGGCGATAGTCCCATGTGGGGGTCTCGAGATAGCTCCTGGTGTTGATTATGGGCAGGGTGTTCTGGACGAGGGGAAAGTGGATAGGCGTGTTGGGCACCCTCGGGCCATAGGCCATCTTGTTGACCCACAGATAGTCGCCCACAAGCAGAGACTTCTCGAGCGACGACGAGGGTATCTGATAGTTCTGTCCCACAAAGGTGAAGACAAAGTAGACTATGACAAGCGCATAGAGTATGGCATCCACCCACCCCATGACGGCCCGCACGGCGGGATTTCTGGAGTCTTTCCACCACGACAGGGGGATGTAGCCGAGGATATAGATGTCAAGCAGCAGGAACCACGCCAGCGACACCCACCAGTTGCCGAGCCAGGCCACCCAGAGGAAGAAGATGACCGAGACCACGCCGAACCTCACCCAGCGCGACTTGCGGTTGGCCGCGAGGCGCTCGCGCAGTGTGCGGGGCTTGCGCCCTGAGGCCTGTCCGGTCTTGGATGTCATGTTCCCGCCTGCGGGCTCAGACTTCATCTTTGTCTCATCATATTGTGCGTCGCTCATTTTCCCAAGATTTCGTGCATCATGTCGTCGATAGTATATACGCCCTTGCGTCCGGCCAGCCATTCGGCGGCCATCACGGCTCCGAGCGCAAAGCCTCCGCGGCTCTTGGCCGAGTGGCTGAGGGTGACGGTGTCTACCTCGGAGTCCCATGTGACGGTGTGTATGCCCGGCACCTCGCCGCGGCGGCGGGCCGTGACAGGCAGGGTGTCGAGGCCCATCTCTCCGGCCCTCAGCAGGGCCTCCTCGGCCTGGCGGGGACCGTCGGCGCTGTCCTCCCACACCTCTCCGGCACACACCCAGCGGCCGAGAGCCTCATCCGAGGCCACAATCTCGTCTGCCATGGTGACGGCCGTCCCCGAAGGGTAGTCGAGCTTGTGGATGTGGTGGGTCTCGTCGAGAGTGCCCCTATACTGGGGCAGGCGCCCCATCACCGAGGCCAGCAGACGCGAGGCCATGCGGGTGACGTAGACGCCGATAGAGAAGTTGGTGGCCGCAAGCAGGGCGCTCCCGCTCTCCCTGACATCCGAGGCCACGGCCTCATAGTCCTGATACCAGCCTGTGGTGCCGCACACCACGGGCACACCCGCGGCGGCGGAGAGGCGGATATTCCCGGCGGCAGTCGAGGGGGTGGTGAACTCTATGGCCACGTCGGCCGAACGGAATGTCTCCGAGCCGATGACGCCGCGGCTGTCGACGTCCGCTATGCAGACTATCTCGTGGCCGCGTCCGAGAGCTATACGCTCTATGGCCTTGCCCATCTTGCCATAGCCTATGAGTGCTATCTTCATATGATGCTTGTAAGTTTTTTCGTTATGTAAATGAAGGCGGGGCTCAGAAGACCACAACGACCTCTGCGCCCACCTTGTCTGCGGCGTCGAGACCCGCAGGGCTGACGCCGCGGTGATAGAAATATTTCTCGTAGTTGACACGCAGGTCACACCTCACCCTGGCGATGGCGTAGGTGAGCGTGCCGCCCACGGTGATGCGGTTTCTGGCCGAGTCTGTGGTGGACAGGGAGAGCGAGGGGTCGCCGGCGCCTCCGCTGTGGTCTGTCATTCCGTCCCAGCGTCCCTGCAGCGAGGCGCGGTTGAAGACACCCCAGCGGACGGGGCGCACATAGTTGCCCCACACGGTCCAGGCATGGACGGCCGGATGGCGGTCTCCCGTATAATGCTTGTAGAGATACTCGCCGCTGAGCTCCCAGGGGCCTTGGGTCCAGCCGACGCAGGCGTCGAATTTGTTGATGCGGACGCGGTCCGGTATGATGGTCTCTCCGCCGAGGGTCAGCGAAAGGCCGTGGCCGAGGCCGAGAATACCCTTGCCGGCATAGGCGAGCTTCCTGACCCACACCTCCTGGTCGGCTATGGACGTGGGGTTGAAGGCGCCGCCCTCGAGCGTGAGCGAGCGTCCCCCGGCCAGGGCACGTGTCCACGACAGCTTGGCGCCGACGCCGCGCAGGTTGTTGGCCTCCTTGCCTATGGGCGAGCGGTTGATGAAAATATAGTTGGAGGGATTGCGGAAGTTGTCGACACCGCACGGCATCATGAACTGTCCGGCCTGCAGCCTGAGCCCCTTGACAAACTCAATCCTTGCCCAGGCATCGAGAATCTTCATCTTGCCGCGGTCGCAGAGGTCGGCCTGCACCATGTAGTCTATGGCCGACGAGAGATTGCCCTGCACCTTGAAGCGGGCATTGCGCAGCTGGAAACGCTGCTCGGCCCCGCGGGTGTCCATCTCGTAGCGGGCGCGCAGAGCGCCGTGTATCTGCGGCACGAGGCTCACCCCGGCGGCATCGGCCTCCTCGGCCGAGACACCGCAGAAAGAGAACAGCAGAGCGGCCAGGGCCAGCAGCCAGCCGCAGACAGAAACGCGCACATCCATATCAGCCATAACCCTCAGACAGCCAACACCATATTTTTCTCCTTGGCTATACGCCTCATATTGAGCACAGCATAGCGCATACGTCCCAGAGCGGTGTTGATGCTGACGCCCGTCTGCTCGGCTATCTCCTTGAACGACAGATTGCGGTAGACACGCATCACCAACACCTCTCTCTGAGGGGCCGGGAGCGACATCACCAGGCGCCTGAGGTCCTCGTCTATCTGTCCGGCGATGATCTCGTCCTCCACGGTGCCGTCGCTGAGGTCGCGGCGGTTGAGCGTCAGGCAGCCCTCCTCGTCGGTCGACACACAGTTCTCGACGCTCTCCTGGCGGAAATAGTCGATGATCAGATTGTGCGCGATGCGCGTCAGCCAGCCCGAGAACTTCCCGTGCTCCACATAACGTCCCTGCTTGATGGTGATGATTGCCTTCACGAAGGTCTCCTGGAAGATGTCGTCCGCCACGTCGCGGTTGCGCACTATATGGAGGATGTACGAGAACACCTTCTGCTTGTGGCGCTCCAGCAGGACGTCGAACGCATCGTTATTATTGTCGGCATAAGCCTTAACCAGCTCCGAATCGCTCAGAGAGGCGAGCTTAGTCAGATTTTCCATTCTTTACAATGACTTTTGATTAGAGTAGAATTCCGGCTATAGGCAATCTTGGTTTTAAAAGTGTTGGCGAAATAAGTGTTGCAATCTGTTTCTGACACGGCAGACAAAGCGCCGTTATCTCACAAAGTTACAAATAAATATCTGTCCAATCAAGAATATTAACATAGATTAACCCGCAGACACACAATAAAAACCGCCCGGCCTCCGACAAGGGGCGCAGGCCCGCCATACGATACAAAAAAAGACCGCCGCGCCATGCTGGAACATGACGCGGCGGCATTTATTTCAGTCTGTCAGACAGAAGGGCTCACGCCTCGGTGGCGGCCACAACCTCCGACTCGGGGGCTTCGCTGTACTCGGGAGCGTAAGACTCGATGTCGTCCTTGCCGCTCACGATGATGCGCTCGTACTCGCGCAGGCCTGTGCCGGCAGGGATGAGGTGACCGCAGATGACGTTCTCCTTCATGCCCTGGAGATAGTCGGTCTTGCCGTTGATGGCGGCCTCGTTGAGCACCTTGGTGGTCTCCTGGAACGAAGCTGCCGACATGAACGACGAGGTCTGGAGGGCGGCGCGGGTGATGCCCTGGAGTATCTGCTCCGAGGTCGCGGGCTGGGCGTCGCGGACCACCACCTGGCGGAGGTCCTTGCGCTTGAGCGCCGAGTTCTCGTCGCGGAGCTTGCGGGCAGTGATTATCTGGCCCTTCTGGACATTCTCGCTGTCGCCTGCGTCGACGACAACCTTCTTGTCCCAGATGCGGTCGTTCTCTTCCATGAACTCGCGCTTGTCCACGATCTGCTGCTCGAGGAATCCGGTGTCGCCCGGGTCGAGGATATTGACCTTGCGCATCATCTGGCGCACGATGACCTCGAAGTGCTTGTCGTTGATCTTCACGCCCTGCATACGGTAGACATCCTGGACCTCGTTGACGATGTACTCCTGCACGGCTGTCGGGCCCATGATGTTGAGGATGTCAGAGGGAGTGATGGCACCGTCGGACAGCGGTGTGCCGGCGCGCACATAGTCGTTCTCCTGCACGAGGAGCTGCTTGGACACGGGCACAAGATACTTCTTGGTCTCGCCGAGCTTGGAGGTGACGGTGATCTCGCGGTTGTTGCGCTTCACCTTGCCGAAGCGCACCTCGCCGTCGATCTCGGCCACGATGGCGGGATTGGACGGGTTGCGGGCCTCGAAGAGCTCGGTGACGCGGGGCAGACCGCCGGTGATGTCGCCGGCGCCCGATGCGGTGCGGGGTATCTTGACGAAGATGTCGCCGGGCTTGACCTCGGCGCCCTCGTCGAGCATGAGGTGTGCGCCCACGGGGAGCGAGTAGGTCTTGAGTATCTCGCCTGAGGGAGCCACGATGTGTGCCTCGGGCACCTTGCCGCGCTCCTTGCTCTCGATGACGATCTTCTCGCTGGTGCCGGTCTGCTCGTCCACCTCGAGACGGAAGGTCTGGCCCTCCTCGAGGTTGGCATAGTTGACCTTGCCGCCCACCTCGCTGACGATGACGGCGTTGAAGGGGTCCCATTCACAGATGACGTCACCCTTCTTGACGGGAGTGTCGGTGTCGAAGAAGAGCTTGGCGCCGTAGGGGATGTTGGCGGTGGTGAGCATCATGCCCGTCTTGGGGTCGAGGATGCGCATCTCGGCCAGACGGCCGATGACCACCTCGACGTTGCGGCCCTTGTCGTCCACCTCGGCGGTCTTGACGGTGCGGAGCTCGTCGATCTCGAGGGTACCCTCGTAGCGCGAGGTGATAGAGTTGACAGCCGCGATGTTGGAGGCCACACCGCCGACGTGGAACGTACGGAGGGTAAGCTGTGTACCGGGCTCGCCGATAGACTGGGCGGCGATGACGCCGACAGCCTCGCCCATCTGCACCATGCGGTGTGTGGCAAGGTTGCGTCCGTAACACTTGGCGCAGACACCCTTGCGGCTCTCGCAGGTGAGCACGGAGCGTATCTCGACGCTCTCGATGGGCGACTCGTTGATGCGGTCTGCCGCGGCGTCGTTGATCTCCTCGCCGGCCTCGACGATCACCTCGCCGGTGGTGGGGTCTATGATGTCGTGGACAGACACACGGCCGAGGATGCGCTCGCCGAGCGAGGCCACAACCTCGTCGTTGTTCTTGATTTCGGTGCATACGAGGCCGCGGAGAGTGCCGCAGTCCACCTCGTTGATGATGACGTCATGGGCGACGTCCACCAGACGGCGGGTCAGATAGCCGGCGTCGGCTGTCTTGAGCGCGGTGTCGGCGAGACCCTTGCGCGCACCGTGGGTAGAGATGAAGTACTCGAGCACGGAGAGACCCTCCTTGAAGTTGGCAAGAATCGGGTTCTCGATGATCTGTCCGCCCTCGGCGCCGCTCTTCTGAGGCTTGGCCATAAGACCGCGCATACCGGAGAGCTGGCGTATCTGGTCCTTCGAACCACGGGCGCCCGAGTCGAGCATCATGTAGACGGCGTTGAAGCCCTGCTGGTCGGCAGAGATCTGCTTCATCAGAGTGTCCGCCAGACGCGAGTTGACGTGCGTCCAGATATCGATTATCTGGTTGTAGCGCTCGGTGTTGGTGATGAAGCCCATGGCATAGTTGTTGAGGACTTCCTGCACCTGCTCGTAGCCCTCCTTGACATACTGCTCCTTCTCGGCGGGGATGAGCACGTCGCCGAGGTTGAAGGAGAGGCCGCCCTTGAAGGCCATGTAGTAGCCGAGGTTCTTGATGTCGTCGAGGAACTGGGCCGAACGGGGGATACCGCAGTGCTTGATGACCTTGGAGATGATGGTGCGCAGAGACTTCTTGGAGAGAATCTCGTTGACGTAGCCGATTTCCTTGGGGACATACTTGTTGACGAGCATACGGCCCACAGAGGTGTTCTCTACGAGGCGAGTGACGGGGTTGCCCTTCTCGTCCACGTCGTCGACGACGATGGAGACGGGGGCATGGAGCGTCACACGGCCCTCGTTGTATGCTATCTCGGCCTCCTCGGGTCCGTAGAACCTGAGGCCCTCGCCCTTGTCGCCCTTGCGGAGCTTGGTGATGTAGTAGAGGCCGAGCACCATGTCCTGCGAGGGGACGGTGATGGGGGCGCCGTTGGCGGGGTTGAGGATGTTGTGCGAGCCGAGCATCAGGAGCTGGGCCTCGAGGATAGCCTCGTTGCCAAGCGGAAGGTGGACGGCCATCTGGTCGCCGTCAAAGTCGGCGTTGAAGGCTGTACAGGCCAGGGGGTGGAGCTGGATGGCCTTGCCCTCGATCATCTTGGGCTGGAAGGCCTGGATGCCGAGGCGGTGGAGGGTCGGGGCTCGGTTGAGGAGCACGGGATGGCCCTTCATCACATATTCGAGGATGTCCCATACGACAGCCTCCTTGCGGTCTACGATCTTCTTGGCAGACTTGACGGTCTTGACTATGCCGCGCTCGATGAGCTTGCGTATCACGAAGGGCTTGTAGAGCTCGGCGGCCATGTTCTTGGGGATGCCGCACTCGTGCATCTTGAGCTCGGGGCCCACGACGATTACGGAACGGGCCGAATAGTCGACACGCTTGCCCAGGAGGTTCTGGCGGAAGCGGCCCTGCTTGCCCTTGAGCGAGTCCGAGAGCGACTTGAGGGGACGGTTGGAGTCGGTCTTGACAGCCGACGACTTGCGCGAGTTGTCGAGCAGGGAGTCCACGGCCTCCTGGAGCATACGCTTCTCGTTGCGGAGAATCACCTCGGGAGCCTTGATCTCGATGAGGCGCTTCAGACGGTTGTTGCGGATGATGACGCGGCGGTAGAGGTCGTTGAGGTCGGAGGTGGCGAAACGGCCGCCGTCCAGGGGGACGAGGGGAC
>JAIDJD010000448.1 GCA_029052375.1 Duncaniella sp.
TTCCTGTATAATACATAACAGCTCTATTTCCCTCTCTAAGCATGTATAAATATCCAAATTCAGCATGGTACCTGTATATTATACACAAATCACGATACCGCAAAACTTCAGAGTATCTAGATCATTGAACAACGTAAAATAAAAAAAAAATCCGCTGGTGTGGTCGAGCCAGATGGCTTCCTGGGCCGAAGCTGTTACGGCCATTGCGGCCACTGCGAAGAGAGTAAAGATTTTCTTCATGGAATATCGGTTAAATGGTTAGTATAAATGTTGAATTACTTATTGTCTGCGGTGTTGGCAGCTTATTGTATTTCATGGTGTTGCCGTGTCGGCCCAAGGACCGTAAAAACATAACAAAGGTAGTGTAAAATAACAGAAACACAAAATGTTTAACTAAAATTAAGAGATAGCTTTCAGGCCTTTGTTCCCTTTGTTCCCTGCTCTCCGGCGGCCATCGGCGCCGGCGCGCTCAACAATAGGGCGCGGGGATTGTTGATAAAGTATGGCAACTCCCGATCCTTCCTCCGACTATACCACCTCGCTTCCGGCCTATGAGCCGGAGCGGTGGCATCTCGGGCCTCTGCCCCCGTCTGTCTCGCTGTTTGTGGCGGCGGCGCTGGCAGGGGTCGTCGCGGGTGTGCTCGCCTTTGCTCTCAAGTGGACTATAGCCCATCTCTCCGTGGCCGTCACAGGCTATGTCTCGGCTCCCGGCCCGGGATGGATATTGTATCCTGTGGCCCTGCTTGGCATCATCCTGGCCGTGATGTTCCAGCGATACGTGGCCCGGCGTCCGCTGTCGCACGGGTCAGACCGCCTGGGACGCATGGTGGCAGAGGGAGACTTCAGGGTGCCCGGAGTTTTTGCCTGGGGGCCTCTCGCGGCCTCGGCGTTAACGCTCGGTTTCGGCGGGTCGGCGGGAGCCGAGGGCCCCATAGCCACCTCGGGCGGAGCTGTGGCCAGCCTGCTGTCGCGCCGCCTGGGGATGCCTCCGAGGCTCGTCGGCATAATGATAGGGTGTGGAGCAGGCGCGGGCATAGCCGGTATCTTCAAGGCCCCGATAGGGGGGATGCTCTTCACCATCGAGGTGATGGGCATGGAGCTGGCCACGGTGCCTCTGCTGGCCCTTGTGATATC
This sequence comes from Duncaniella sp., assembly GCA_029052375.1. Taxonomy (GTDB): domain Bacteria; phylum Bacteroidota; class Bacteroidia; order Bacteroidales; family Muribaculaceae; genus Duncaniella. The sequence goes on from JAIDJD010000448.1 coordinate 1,135, forward strand.
CTGTCTGGTGAGCGGGATGACCGCCTATGCCCTCTCAGGTTTCACGCTCGACGTCCCTCTCGAGAAGCTCGTGACCTTCGACCCGGCTCTGTCGGGGTGGATGCTGGTCCTCGGCGTGTTCTGCGGGCTCTATTCATGCTATTATATATGGATGGCCCGGCGTCTGCGCGGTCTCTTCGACAGGATAGGGCAGCCGTGGGCCAACGCCGTGCTCTCGGGCAGTATCCTCGGTGTGGCCCTGGTGTTGTTCCCGGTGCTCTACGGCGAGGGCTACGGGGCCATGGCGTCGGTGATAGACGGCGACATGACGCCTCTGGTGAGCCGCAGTGTCTGGCCCGGCGTCTCCACGGCGCCCTCGCCGGCTGTTGTGGCGCTGATATGCCTCGGCGTGGCTCTGCTCAAGCCTGTGGCCTGCATAGCCACAAACAGCGGCGGCGGTGTGGCCGGAGACTTTGCTCCGACGCTTTTTGCGGGGTGTATGGCGGGTCTCGGTCTGAGCTGCGGGCTCAACCATCTCCTCGGCCTCAGCCTGCCGGCCGATGTGCTGGCGCTGTGCGGCATGGCCGGGGTGATGGCAGGCGTCATCAGTGCCCCGCTGATGTCCATCTTCATAGTGGTGGAGATGACGGGGTGCATAGGGATGACCTTCCCGGTGATGCTCGCCGGGCTTACGTCTTACGCAGTGATGTTGACGGCGAGGGCTCTCAGCCGCAGCGCGAAGCTCCGCAAGAGGTGCAGATGAGGCATCCCTCCTGATAGATGAGGGTCTCCTGCCCGCAGTTGGGACACTTCTGCCCGCTGGCCGGAGTGCCTGTCGGGAGATATTTCTTGAGGGCGCGCTGCACGCCCATCTTCCATGTGTTGATGCTCTGCGAGTCGAGCTCGAGGCCGTTGACCAGCTTGAGCACCTGGTCTATGGGCATACCGTAGCGCAGGACGCCAGAGATGAGCTTGGCATAGTTCCAGTATTCGGGGTTGAACTTGTCCGAGAGTCCCTCGATGGTGGTCTTGTGGCCGCGCTTGTTGATGAACTGGAAGTCGTATCTCTTGGCTCCGCGCTCGTCCACAGCCTTGATTATCTTGCCTTTGGTGACAGACTTGGGCAGGAAGATGCCCACCTCGTCGTCTGCCAGGCCGGTGAATATCTCGTAGGGGTGTCCGTCCTTGAGTCCGATGAAGGCTATCCACTTCTCGCGGTTGTTCTGGAATCTCACCACGTCGGCGTCGAGCTCGAAGGGGCGCACGAGGGTGTTGGGCTTCTCGGCGGGCGAGGCCGACGGTGCGTCCTTGGCGGCGTTCTTCTCGGCCTCTTCCTCTTCCCTGCGCTTCTCCTTGCGCTTCTTCTCCTCCTCGGTGGCTATCAGGACGCCCGAGCGCGAGCCGTCGCGATAGATGGTGCATCCCTTGCATCCGGCCTTCCATGCCTCGAGGTAGAGGCGGTTGACGGTCTCGACGCTGACGTCGGAGGGGAGGTTGATGGTGACTGATATCGAGTGGTCTACCCATTTCTGGACAGCGCCCTGCATACGCACCTTCTCAACCCAGTCGATGTCTGCGGCCGTGGCCTTGTAGTAGGGCGAGCGCTGGACCAGGGCGTCGATCTCGGCCTGCGTATAGTCTGTGCGTGGCTCGATGCCGACGGTCTTCATCCACTCGAGGAACTTGGGATGGTAGACGACAAACTCCTCGAACTTGTCTCCCGACTCGTCCACATAGTCCACGCGAGCCTCGACGTCGTTGGCGTTGATCTTGCGGCGGCGCTTGTAGACGGGCATGAAGACCGGCTCGATGCCCGATGATGTGCGGGTCATCAGCGATGTTGTGCCTGTGGGGGCTATGGTGAGGCAGGCGATGTTGCGGCGTCCGTGCCTCTCCATCTCCTCTACGAGGGCGGGGGCTTCGAGCCTCATCCTGCATATCATGGGATTGTCCTTCTCGCGGGCGGCGTCGTACACCTCGCAGGCGCCTTGCTCTCGGGCCATAGAAACGATAGACCCGCAGG
>JAIDJD010000449.1 GCA_029052375.1 Duncaniella sp.
ATGCGCATGGATATGCCCTCGGTGCTGCGCCTGTATGCCACAGGCACTGTAGACCATCCTTTCAGTCCGGAGAAGCTCGGAGGCTCCATGACCCTCGACGGATGGCTCAACTCGGTTTCTGACAAGCAGTTTGCCTTTCTCCCTATTGCACGTGTGCCAGCCCTGCGTCTCAACGGCAACGTTGACTATTCGCCCGGCCAGGCCTCGGGCAACATCGAGGTGACCTCCGGCGGAGGCCGCGTGGCGGCCGAGGGGTCATGGACGGCCAGGACAGAGGACTATGACGCCGACATAGCCCTGAGCTCGTTCCCGGTGCAGACCTTTATGCCAGAGCTCGGCCTCGGGCCCGTCACGGGCCGTGTCTCTGTGGACGGACGCGGCTACAACCCTATGGCAAGGTCGACATCTGTCGACGCCAAGGTGCGCATAGACCATGCCGTGTACAAGGACGAGGACTACTCAGCAATCACTCTCGACGCCACTCTCCACGGCGGCATGGCTTCGGGGCGACTGCTGAGCCGCAATCCGGGCGCCGATCTGTCGATGGACTTTGACGGCACACTCGACCGCGACACCGTCCGGTATGACCTCACCGCCGACCTCCGCGACATCAATCTGCACAGCCTCCATCTGACAGATTCGCTCAACGCGGGCCACGGCATAGTCAGGAGCGCAGGCACATATAACCTCGCCACCCAGGCCATGGACATCAGCCTCGGCCTCAGCGAGTTCTACTGGAGCCTTCCGGGCATGACCATCGCCCCCTCGGCGCCGCTCTCGCTATGTCTCAGGTCGGGGACAGATTCTGTGCCCGGCACAGACGCTGTGTTGAACAACGGCAACCTCAGCGTCCACATAGGCGCCCGCGACAAGCTGTTGGCTTTCATAGACTCGCTCACGCCAGCCATGGCCCTGATACAACAGCAGGCCGACAGTATGCGCATCAATGTCAGGGAGATAAGCCGTGCCATACCCCGCTTTGCGATGGATTTCTCCATGGGCCGCGACAATGTGGCCTACGACATCCTGCGCGCCTCGGACATCGACTTCAAGAGTGTCGAGGGATGGCTGCGCAACGACTCGCTGATAAGCTTCGACGTCAATATAGGCAAGCTCTCCGTGGGCTCGACACGCACAGACTCTATCGCGGTCTCAGGCCACCAGCGCGGCGACTATCTGCTCTACCGCGCAACGATGGACAACAAGCCGGGGACGTTCGACGACTTTGCCCACGTGCTGGTCCGCGGTTTCGTGGGATTCAACCGCGCCAACCTCTTCCTGACACAGCGCAACATCAAGGATGAGCAGGGATTCAACATCGGTCTCAACGCCTCTGTCATCGACAGTGTGCTGTCTGTCCACCTCGTGCCGCGACGTCCGACAATAGCCTACAAAGACTGGTCGCTGAACGACTCGAACTTCATAAGCTATGATCTGGCAGACCGCCATATAGACGCCAATCTGCGCCTCTCCTCGGGCGACAGCTACATCAAGGTGTTCACGCCCCAGCACACCGACTCGCTCGGCAATGTCTCTGCCCACCGTCACGGCGGCGGCCAGGAGGACGTGATAGTCCAGATAGCCGATGTCAAGCTCCAGGACTGGCTGTCGATCAATCCGTTCGCTCCTCCCGTCAAGGGCGACCTCTCGGCCGACATACACGTGCAGTATCGCGACGCTCAGATAACCGGCACCGGCACCATTGGCCTCGCCGACCTGTATTACGGCAAGGAGCGCGTAGGTACATTCGACCTCGGAGTCGATGTCTCGAGCACTCTCGCGGGCAAGCTCATGGCCGATGTCTCGCTGATGGTCGACTCGGTCAAGACGGTCACAGCGCGCGGTGTGCTAAACGATTCCACCATGGCCTCGCCATTCCTGCTCGACTTCAACATGATAAAGTTCCCGCTTGCTGTGGCCAATCCCTTCCTGCCCACGGGTACGGCCAGGCTGCGCGGTGTGCTCAACGGCGCCATGACCATCACAGGCGATATGGCCTCGCCTATTTTCAACGGCTATCTCGAGTTTGACTCGGCCACCGTCACCGCCTCGATGCTCGGGACCGAATTCAGGTTCCCGGCCGAGAAGATTCCGGTGGACAGCAACATCATCTCGTTCAAGGACTTCAACATCATGGCCTGCAACGCCAATCCGCTGACCATCAATGGCACTGTGGATGTGCACCGTCTCTCAAACGTGTCTCTCGACCTCGACCTCAAGGCGCGCAATATGCAGATAGTAAATTCAGACCGTCCACGCGGCGCCGAGGTCTACGGCAAGGCCTTCGTAGACCTGGACGCCAAGGCCGGCGGCAATATGCAGCGCATCGCTGTGGACGCCGATGTGGCTCTGCTCTCCGGCTCGAATGTCACATATGTCCTGACCTCGACATCATCCGAGATATCGTCCGGCTCGGACGAGGATATGGTGAGGTTTGTCAACTTTGCCGACACAGCACAGACAGAGACAGTCGACTCCGTGCCGCCGGCAATGATGATGTGGGTCAACGCCGACATCTCTATCCGTGAGGGCACCACGGTCAATGTCGACCTCAACACCAATGGCTCAAACCGTGTGCAGGTCAAGGGCAACGGCGACCTTGACTTCTCGATGTCGCCCCTCAACGGTATGCGCATGACGGGGCGTCTGAATATCGACGGCGGCTTTGCGCGATACTCCATACCCCCCGTGCTCTCTGAGAAGAACTTTGCCTTTGAGGGCGGCTCTTACGTGGCCTTCAACGGCGATGTCATGAACCCGGTCCTCAATGTGCGCGGCGTGGACGTCATCAAGGCCAACGTCACCCAGAGCGGGTCTAACTCGAGGCTGGTCAACTTTGACGTCATACTCAGCGTCACCGGGACACTCTCGGCCATGAACGTGGCCTTTGACCTCAGCACCAACGACGACATCACAGTCCAGAACGAGCTTACCTCCATGAGCGCCGAACAGAGGGCCAACCAGGCCATGAACCTCCTGCTCTACGGACAGTATACCGGCGCGGGGACCAAGGCCAGCGCCAACCTCGCCGGCAATCCGCTCTTCTCGCTGCTCACGTCCCAGCTCAACTCGTGGGCCGCCAACACCATCAAGGGCGTCGACATATCCTTCGGCATCGACCAGTATGACAGCACCCGCGAGGGGTCTACCTCGACCACGACATCGTACAGCTATCGCGTCAGCAAGTCGCTCTTCAACGACCGCTTCAAGATAGTGGTTGGCGGACGCTACTCCACCGACGCCAACGCCGACGAGAACTTCTCGCAGAACCTCATCAACGACATCTCGTTCGAATATATGCTCAACAAGTCGGGCTCGATGTACATACGCATCTTCCGCCACACCGGCTATGAGAGCATCCTCGAGGGCGAGATAACGCAGACCGGCGTCGGCTTCGTGCTCAGGCGCAAGCTCAACAACCTCTTCGAGCTGATAGGAATACGCCGCGACTGACACCGACCTCCACCTCAACCAGACATCATCATTCTCCCCATGCTCAAGTCTCCGTCACATATCATCCACAGGCTCTTTTTCCCTGTCCTCATGGCCGGCCTCATGCTGTTCACGGGGTGTTCCACCACACGCCGTCTCGGGCAGGACGACATCCTCTATACAGGCCTCAAGGGCGTCGACATCGAGTCGCCCGAGGGCAAGCAGTTTCCGGCGGGCGTCAAGGCGTCGCTCACCAAGGCTGTCTCTGTCAAGCCCAACAATGCCCTCACGGCCTCGCTGCGCTATCCGTTTCCGCTCGGACTGTGGGTCTACAACAACTTCCCCAATCCTCCCAAGGGGCTGAAACACTGGATATACGAGAAGCTCGTGGAAGAGCCTGTGCTTGTGAGCGACGTGCGCCCCGAGGTGCGCACTCATATGCTCGACGAGCTGCTCGACAACAACGGCTACTTCTCTGGGATCTCATCGTACGAGCTGGTGCAGAAGAAGAACAAGAAGAAGGCCTCGATACGCTACACGGTGCGCACGGGCAAGCCATATCTGATAGACTCAATCAGGCTCTTGCCCGACACCACCTTTCTCAACCATCTGATAGACTCCGTGGCCTCCGGCTCGCGGTATTTCAGGATCGGCTCGCGATACTCCACAGACTCGCTCGCGGCCCTGCGTGTGGATATCGCCAACCTGGTGCGCAACCGCGGATTCTACTACTTCCGGCCCGAGTTCATCACCTATCTGGCCGACAGTGTCATGAACCCCGGCTCGATAGCCATGCACCTCGACCTCGCGGACAATATCCATCCGTGGGCTCTGGACAGATTCCGCACCGGGAAGATAACCACCGTCATCAACCGCAATCGCGGCGGGGGCACACCAGACACCCTCGACACCCGCAAGGGCAGGCTGATAGTCTATCGTCCGGCGCGCCTCAGGCCCAACCTGATACCCTCGTGCATAGCCTTCAGGGAGGGCCGTGTGTTCTCTGTCCAGCAGATGAACCTGACGCAGACACGCCTGTCGCGCCTGGGCATCTTCAACAACATCAACATCGAGGTGGCCCCCGACACCACCGACCTCTCGCGCCGTCTGCTCGACGTGTATATAGACTGCACCTTCGACCGCCCGCTCGAGGCCTCGATAGAGGCCAACGTAGCCTCAAAGTCGAACTCGTATCTCGGCCCGGGCATCACTCTCGGCGTCACCAACCACAACATCTTCGGCGGGGGCGAACAGCTCAATGTCTCGCTGACCGGAAGCTATGAGTGGCAGACAGGAAGCGGACGCAACTCGGCCTTCAACTCCTACGAGGCAGGTCTCAACGCCACGCTCGCCTTCCCGCGGCTGCTGGCCCCGCGGTTTGTGCCCCGCTCGCGCCGAGACATCAACTGGACTCGCATCAATCTCGGCGTCGACATACTCAACCGTCCACACTACTTCAGGATGTCCCAGTTCAATACAGGCATAGCCTATGACTGGCGCTCGTCCAAGTATATATCCAATACGTTCACGCTCTTCAAGCTCACATACACCAAGCTCCAGCGCACCACCGAGGTCTTCGATTCTATAATGAATGCCAATCCGGCCATAGCCCTCAGCTTCATGGACCAGTTCATCCCGCAGATGAGCTACGGCATGGTCTATGACCGCGCCATGGACCGCAACAACACCATCAACGTCCAGATGACACTCCAGCAGGCGGGCAACATCTTCTGGAGCATCTACGAGGCTTGCGGCAAGAAGGGACAGAAGAGCCTCTTCGGGACGCCCTTCTCGCAGTTTGTCAAGGGATATGCCCAGGTGGTCTACGGGCGCCGCCTCGGAGGGGGCAACATCTGGCTCGTCAACCGCCTGGCCGCCGGGGCCGCCTATGCCTACGGCAATTCGAGCCAGGTGCCATACAGCGAGCAGTTCTATGCCGGAGGCGCCAACTCGGTGCGCGCCTTCACGGTACGCTCGATAGGGCCGGGCTCATACCGGGCGCCGGCCGACCAGGTGAACGGCTACTTCGACCAGACAGGCACCTTTATCTTCCTGGCCAACTCAGAGCTCCGGTTTCCCATCTTAGGGCCCCTCGAGGGAGCCGTATTCCTTGACGCCGGCAATGTCTGGACCCTGCGCGACGAGCCCTCGCGGCCTGGCGGACAGCTTAAAGGCTCAACATTCCTCAAAGATCTCGCAACGGGCACTGGCGTAGGCCTGCGTGTCAACATCTCGATGCTTGTGATACGCGGCGACCTCGGCATCGGCATCCACGCCCCCTACAAGACCTCGCGCGGCGGCTACTACAACATGGAGTCCTTCGGCAAATCTCTCGCCTTCCACCTCGCCATCGGATATCCCTTCTGACGGCTGTCTCCAGAGGCTGTAAGATAGAGTTGGCAATGATGTCTGCCAATACTCTTGGGCCGGACAGCCCTTGCTAAAATTCTGACTGACATTTGTTGTTCTGACACAAAATATGTATCTTTGCACAAGAGATACATATTTTGTGTTCATAATACTATGTAATACTATTGCATAATACACTGTAAATGAAA
>JAIDJD010000045.1 GCA_029052375.1 Duncaniella sp.
GTGTGGCTATGTGGCCTACGAGGCTCTGGGGAGCGGCCTCGGCCATGCGCTTGATGTTCTGGGTGTCCCATGCGGTGAGGCCCACGAAGATGAGGACTCCGGCTATCGATATCATCCAGCCGAGTGTTGTGCTGTGGGTGAAGATGTTGACCACCGAGGCGATTATGAGGCCGATGAGGGCGTAGAAGAGGAAGTTGCCCCACTTGGTGAGGTCGTTGGTGGTGAAGTAGCCGTAGATGCTCATGGCTCCGAAGGTGCCGGCGCAGATGAAGAATGTCTTGGCTATGGACGTGGCCGTGTAGATGAGGAATATGGGGGCAAGGGCCATGCCGTTGATGATGGCGAAGACGTAGAAGAGCAGGCTGGCGGATGTGGAGCTCATGCGCTGTATGCGGGCCGACATCAGGAAGACGATGGCGAGCTCGGCGATGAAGAGGCCCCAGTAGAACCAGCTGTTGTGGGCCATGAAGGACATATAGCCCATGGAGGTGGAGCAGAATAACGAGACAAGGGCGGTGGCGAGCAGGCCGAGTGTCATCTTGAGATATACTCTGCGCATGACAGAGGATACGGTCTGCACGGCGCTGTGGCTGTCATAGCCATAGCCGCGCTCTCCCTGGTTGTAGGGAGGAGGAGTGTTCTGGAGGTTGTACATATCAGTATATGTTTCTGTTTTGGTTCAATATCTATTAGACAATTGTCGAGGGGCAAAGGTTTAACGCTGTGCCCCTTCGTGCCTTACATTCTCTCGGGGACGCGGATGCCGAGCAGGCCCATGCCGGCGGCCACCACACGGGCGGTCTGGCGCGAGAGTTCGAGGCGCAGGGTGCGCTTGGCAGTGTCCTCTTCCTTGAGTATCGAGCAGTCGTGGTAGAACTGGTTGTAGGTCTTGACCAGGTCGTACACATAGTTTGCGATGAGGGCGGGGCTGTAGGTCTGGCCGGCGTTCCTTACCACTGCGGGGAACTCGGCGAGGGCCTGGATCAGCGCTATCTCTTTCTCGCCTGGCTCGACTTCGGCATAGCTCGAGGCCTCGAGCTTCTCCTCTTCGGCCTTGCGGAGCACCGAGCGGATGCGGGCGTAGGTATACTGGATGAAGGGGCCTGTGTTGCCGTTGAAGTCGATGCTCTCCTTGGGGTTGAAGGTTATGTTCTTGCGGGGGTCTACCTTGAGCAGGAAGTATTTGAGCGCTCCGAGGCCTACGGTCTCGGCTATGTCGTCCATCTCGCTCTCGGTGAGGCCGTCGAGCTTGCCGAGCTCGGCCGATACGGTCTTGGCTGTGGACACCATGTCGTCCATGAGGTCGTCGGCGTCTACTACGGTGCCTTCGCGCGACTTCATCTTGCCCTCGGGCAGCTCCACCATGCCGTAGGAGAAGTGGACGAGGTCCTTGCCCCACTTGAAACCGAGGCGGTCGAGGAGGATGGAGAGCACCTGGAAGTGATAGTTCTGCTCGTTGCCCACGACATATATCATCTTGTCGATGGGATAGTCGCGGAAACGGAGCTTGGCGGTGCCGATGTCCTGTGTCATGTATACCGAGGTGCCGTCGCTGCGGAGGAGCAGTTTGTGGTCGAGCCCCTCGTCGGTGAGGTCGGCCCACACGGAACCGTCTTCCTTGCGGTACATCTTGCCCGACTCGAGCCCTTCGAGCACCTTCTCCTTGCCTTCGAGGTAGGTGTCGCTCTCATAGTATATCTTGTCGAAGTCGACGCCCATGCGCTTGTAGGTGGTGTCGAAACCGTCGTACACCCACGTGTTCATGGTCTCCCAGAGCTTGCGCACCTCTGGGTCTTTGTTTTCCCACTTTACGAGCATTTCGCGGGCTTCTTTCATCAGGGGCGAGGCGGCCTTGGCTTCCTCCTCGGTCATGCCGCTCTCCATGAGGGCCTTGACCTCGGCCTTGAAGTGCTTGTCGAAGAGCACGTAGAAGTCGCCTATGAGGTGGTCGCCCTTCTTGCCGGTTGATTCGGGGGTGCATCCTTCGCCCCACTTCTGCCAAGCGAGCATCGACTTGCAGATGTGGATGCCGCGGTCGTTGACGATGTTGGTCTTGATCACCTTGTTGCCGCAGGCTTTGAGGATTT
>JAIDJD010000450.1 GCA_029052375.1 Duncaniella sp.
CTACAGCGTCTCTGCACTCGACTACCTGCTCAAGCCCTACTCCATGGCAGACTTCCAGCGCGCGGCCAACAAGGCCCTGCTCCGCGCCGAGGCCCTCAGGGCCCGGTCTGCCGCGCCGCGCTCCGAGGCCCCGAAGTCTATCTTTGTCAAGACAGACACCCGCCACATACGCCTGGAGCTGTCGGACATAAGCCATATCAAGGGCTACGGCGAGTATCTGCAGATATTCCTCGCCGACAGCCCGACGCCGGTGGTGACCCTCAGCTCCTTCGCCGCCATCCTCGGACGCCTGCCCGAATGTTTCGTGCAGGTCCACCGCTCCTACATCGTCAACATGGAGCGCGTCCGCCACATAGAGCGCGCCCGCATCTCGCTCGGCCCCGACACATACATACCCGTGGGCGACAGCTACAAGGCCGCGCTGCAAGACTACCTCGCGCGCCTCACGGCCGGGATTCGTTGAAGATAGAGGCGGGTTGGTTGAATAGATTCGCCGCCTCTCGGCTCGAAGGGCTACCTTTACGGCGTAATTCCAACAGACGCCATAAATGAAACAGCTCACAGCCATCATCATCCCCGCCCTGCTCACGGCCCACACTCTCCACGCCAGGGAGAAGGAGGCCTGGAGCTACAGCCAATGTGTCGAGTATGCCAGAGAGCACAATATAGACCTGCGCAAGTCTCTCCTCTCGGAGAAGAGCGCAGAGCTGAGCCTCGAGGAGGCAAAGGCACAGTGGACCCCGACACTCGACTTCGCCACAGGCCACGCCTATGCCAACACCCCCTGGGGGGTCGGGCAGGGCGCAAGCCCCAACGCCTACAACAGCTCGTACTCGCTCAGTGCCGGATGGACCCTCTATGACGGGGGCGTCCGCACCAACACCATCAAGCGCGGGAGCCTGGGCGCCGAACAGCGCAGGCTCGAGACCGCACAGGCCATGCGCACTCTCGAGACAGACATCCTGCAGGTCTACATCAACCTCCTGTACAACCGCGAGGCCATCGGCATCTACGAGGAGGCCGAGGCTCTGAGCAGGGCCCAGGCCGAGCGCGGCAAGGCCCTGATGGAGTCGGGACGCATCTCGAGGGTAGACTACTCGCGCCTTGTCTCCCAGCACGAGCAGGACCTCTACGAGAGTGTCAATGCCCGCGCCTCATACTCCACACGCCTCATGGAGCTGAAGCAGATACTCGAGCTCGGCATAGACGCCGGGATAGAACCCGACAGCGTCTCGTGGACAGACGCCGAGGTGCTCTCGGCCCTGCCCGACATCTCGGACAGCTACAGCCTGGCCCTGGACAACGACCTCGTCCTCAAGAGCTACGGCCTCGAGAGAGAGATAGCCGGCCTCGACACAGAGATAGCCCGCGCGGGGGCCATGCCCAAAATCTCTGTCAACGCCTCGGCTGGCACAGGCTACATGGCTCCAGCCTCGACATCGTTCGGCACAGCCCTCAGGCGCAATCTCAGCGAGACCATAGGCCTGACGCTCAGCGTCCCCATCCTCGACCAGAAGAAGACCAAGACAGCCACGGCCCAGGCACGCGTCCGCGAGATGGACGCCGACCTAGACACGGAGAAGCGCCGCACACAGCTCTCCCAGCTCGTCGAGGGGAGCTACATAGACACCCGCGCCGCCCAGGCCCGCTTCGAGGCCTCGCTCAGACAGCTCGAGAGCGCACAGCTCACCTCAGACCTCACCAACGAGCAGTTCTCGCTCGGATACGTAGACGCCATCGAGCTGATGAGTGCCCACAACGACCTCACCGAGGCACGCCGCTCGGCCCTTCAGGCCAAGTATATGGCCATGCTCGGCAAGAAGATGATAGAATACTGGCGCACAGCCACAATAACCCTCTGACAACCTATCCCATACCCGCAGATATGAAATACATAGCCACAGCCACAGCTCTCATGGCCCTCATAGCCCTGAGCTCATGCAGCAAGGAGCAGGCCCCCGTGCTCGAGACCGTCAGGGCAGAGCGCGGACAGCTCACAGAGACCGTCACCGCCACCGGCACAGTCGAATCCGTCACACAGGTGGATGTCGGCACACAGGTGACAGGCATCATCGACAAGCTCTATGCCGACTACAACACCGTGGTCTCAAAGGGCCAGCTGATAGCCGAGATAGAGAAGACAATGCTCGAGAGCGACCTGCGCAGCGCCGAGGCCAGCGTCGAGAGCGCCAAGGCCACATACGAATACAACCTCGCCAACTACAACAGAGACAAGGCTCTGCACGACAAGCAGCTGATCAGCGCCTACGAGTTCCAGACCTCGAGGCGCGACCTCGACGTCTCGCGCACGGCATACGACAAGGCGCGAGCCGACCGCGTCCGGGCCGCGAAAAACCTCAACTATGCCGAGATTTACTCGCCGATAGACGGCATCGTGATCTCGCGCGAGGTGGAGGTGGGACAGACCGTGGTCTCGAGCATGAACGTAGCCAACCTCTACACCATAGCAGACCTCGACAATATGCAGGTGATAGGCAACGTGGACGAGGCCGACATAGGTTCTGTCAAGGAGGGCCAGGCCGTGACATTCTCGGTGGACGCCTATCCCGGCAAGCTCTTCGAAGGCACAGTGACACAGGTGCGCCTCAACCCCACGGAGGAGAGCAACGTGGTGACCTACGAGGTGGTCGTGGCCGCCCCCAACCCAGAACACAAGCTGATACCGGGCCTGACGGCCAACCTGACCATCTACGTGATGCGCGAGAGCGACCTGCTCCTGCTGCCGGCCAAGGCCTTTGCGTTCGAGCCGCGGGGGGTGATAGAAACCTCCCTGCCCGCCCTCGGCGAGGGCGAGAGGCGCGTGTGGGTCTGCAAGGGCGGACAGCTCCTCCCGGCCACCGTAGCCACAGGCCTCTCCAACGGCATAATGACCGCCGTCACCTCCGGCATCAGCGAGGGCGACGAGGTGGCCACGGGCTACTCGGCCCGGCCCGCAGACCCGGACAGCCCGTCGGAACAGAGCCCCTTTGCCCCAAAGCCCCCGAGCCGCAACAGCAAAAAGAAGTGAGATATGGAACAGCATGAGACCAAGGAGATAATAGCCGTGCGCGGCCTGAGACGCAACTTCGAGGTGGGAGGAGAGACGGTCAAGGCCCTCAGGGGCATCTCGTTCTCTATCCGCGAGGGCGAGTTTGTCACCATCATGGGCACGTCGGGCTCGGGCAAGTCTACCCTGCTCAACCTGCTCGGATGCCTCGACACCCCCACCGATGGAGAATACATACTCGACGGCACGGAGGTGCAGTCGATGTCCAAGAACCGGCGCGCCGTCACCCGCAACCGCAAGATAGGCTTCGTCTTCCAGAACTACAACCTCCTGCCCAAGACCACGGCCATAGAGAATGTCGAGCTCCCCCTGCTATACAATCCCGCCGTCTCTGCCTCAGAGCGGCGCGCCCGCGCCATCAAGGCCCTCGAGGCCGTGGGGCTCGCCGGACGCCTCAACCACAAGAGCAACCAGATGTCCGGCGGACAGCAGCAGCGCGTGGCCATAGCCCGCGCCCTGGTCAACGACCCCGTGATAATCCTCGCCGACGAGGCCACGGGCAACCTGGACACGCGCACCTCGTTCAGCATCCTCAGCCTCTTCCAGGAGTTCCACAGGCGGGGGCGCACCATCATCTTCGTCACGCACAACCCCGACCTGGCCCGCTACTCCTCGCGCAACATCGTGCTCCGCGACGGCCGCATAGTCTCTGACACGCGCAACCACGCCCCCGAGAGCGCCCGTGAGGCACTCGAGGCCCTGCCCGCCGGCGACCTCGACTGACCCCCGCCCCAATCACCCTCCACAGCAACAGCCAAGCAATGAAAATAGCCAACCTCCTGAAAATAGCCTTCAAAGCGCTCAACAACAACAAGCTGAGATGCTTCCTCACCATGCTGGGCATCATCATCGGCGTGGCCTCGGTGATCACCATGCTCGCCATAGGCCAAGGCTCTAAAGACAGCATCAAGGCCCAGATATCAGAGATGGGCTCAAACATGATAATGATACATCCGGGCAATATGCAGCGCGGAGGTGTCCGCCAGAGCTCAGACAATATGCAGACCCTCAAGACCGGAGACTTCGAGGCCATAGGCACCCTCGGAGGCGTGGCCGCCGTCTCGCCCTCGGTCAACTCGGGCGGCCAGTTCGTGGTAGGCAAAAACAACTATCCCTCGACAGTCTAAGGCATCACCCCTGACTACCTTGAGATACGCAAGCTCAATGTCAAGGAGGGGACGATGTTCTCAGACCAGGACATCAGGCAGGCCGCCAAGGTCTGCGTCCTCGGCAAGACCGTCGTGGACAACCTCTTCCCCGGAGGCGAAAACCCCGTGGGACGCGTGGTGAGGTTCGGCAAGATACCCATGACCGTCATAGGCGTCCTCGAGTCCAAGGGCACAAACTCGATGGGCATGGACCAGGACGACGTGGTGCTCGCCCCCTACACTACCGTGATGAAGCGCATCCTCGCCATCGACTACATACAGGGCATCTATGCCAGCGCCGTCGACGAGGACGCCACCGACAGGGTGATAGACGACATCACTGCCCTGCTGCGTCAGCGCCACAGGCTCGGCGAGAACGCTGACGACGACTTCGAGATACGCTCCCAGCAGGAGATGAGCGAGATGATGCACTCGACGTCAGACATGATGACCGTCCTGCTGGCCTGCATTGCGGGCATATCGCTCCTGGTAGGCGGCATCGGCATCATGAACATCATGTATGTCTCCGTCACGGAGCGCACACGCGAGATAGGCCTGCGCATGGCCATCGGAGCCAGAGGGGCAGACATCCTATCGCAGTTTCTGATAGAGGCCGTCATCATCAGCGTCACCGGAGGCGTCATAGGCATCGCGGCGGGGCTCGTGGCATCGTGGCTCGTAAATGCCATAGCCCGCTGGCCCGTGTCGATACAGCTCTACCCCGTGGTCCTCTCCTTTGTGGTCTGCACGGCCACGGGTGTCTTCTTCGGCTGGTATCCCGCCAGGAAGGCCTCAGGCCTCGACCCGATAGAGGCCATCAGATATGAATGATTTGAATATGTATAGTGACGCTGCCGTCCCGAGACCTGTCAGTGCGCGACGCACGTGCAGGCCCCCGGGACGGCAGTTTTTCTGTTTTCAGTCATTGGTCTTGGTGTTTAGTCAGTTGCATATCAGCAGGGGCGCAATGTATTGCGTCCGCATCCACCGGTAGGGTCGCGACCTGTCTCTTGCCTGCCCTTCACCGTTCCATCGGGGTAAGTCATTAGTGATTAGTCTTGGTTGTCAGTCGTTTGCATCAATTTGCCCCGGAAGGGGCAAC
>JAIDJD010000451.1 GCA_029052375.1 Duncaniella sp.
CCAACCATCCTACCACATCCCCCCACCCTACCCCAACATCTTGACAAGAAAATGAAAAAAGCATTTCCGGCCAACATCAACGGCAGCATCTATTATATTGACGAGGACGCCTATACCCTGCTGAACCGCTACCTCACCGAGCTCCGCAACACCTTCTCGGGCGCCGAAGGCAAGGAGATAGTCCAAGACATGGAGGGCCGCATAGCCGAACACTTCGACGAGCGCCAGCGCGGAGGCAGCACCCGCGTCATCAACATCGACGATGTCACAGCCGTCATAGGAGTGATGGGCAGGCCCGAACAGCTGTCCGACAGCGAGACCGAAACCGACGGCACATACGACGACGCCGGCGGCGAAGGCCCCTCGGATGACGGGCAGGCCGCCCCGCCCCCCTTCGCAGGCCGTACCGGCGAGCCCGTCCGCAAGCGCCTCTACCGCGACCCGAGAGACAGGGTGCTCGGCGGCGTCATCGGCGGCCTCGGAGCATATCTCGGATGGGACCCCGCGATAATGCGTGTGGCGACAACCATCTTTGCCATATGCACGGCCGTCTGGCCCTGCTTTCTCATCTACCTGATATGCTGGATGGTGATACCCATGGCCAAGGGGCCCAAGGAGATACTCGAGATGCAGGGCGAGCCTGTCAACTTCAGCACCCTCGGACAGACAGTCGTAGACACCACCGCCGACGCCGTGCGCGGCGTATCGACAGGCTTCAGAGGCATGATAAACAATGTGTTCAGGATAGTAGGCGCATTCTTCGGCGGCCTCATCGGCCTCTGTGCAGGCATCGGGGCACTGATATTCATAATCATAGCCATCGTCGTCTCTGTAGGCATCATCATATTTGCCGCAGGAGGCTCGGCCGGCCTGATCCGGGCCATGGATGTGCCTCTCACCACCCCCTACATCACAGGCTTTGGCATAATCCTCGCCATGCTTGCGGCCGCACTCCCCCTCATAGCCCTCACCTGGGGCGCCTGTGTCCTGCTCTTCAAGGCGCCCGGAGCCTCGAAAGGCATGATGATCACCGGCCTCGTGTTCGAAATCATCTTCATAACCGGCGCCGCCATCCTCATCAACCTCGGCAACGCATGGCCCATGGAGCTTGCCTGCCTCTCGGCCCCCGCGGCCATACTGACAGCCAACCTCGGATAGACATTCAAGCAACAGACAACAGATATAAATTAAGGTAAAAATAGAGTTTATTCAATGCCCCGCCAGGCTGCAGCGATGCATCCCGGCGGGGCTGTTTCATTCATACAAGGCGAGGGTGTCGCGCAGAGAGGTCACCACCATGGCCTTGAGCTCGGGAGGCGCGAGGACAGTAACCTTCGGGCCGAGCGACAGAAGCTCCTGCACGAAGTCTTCGGTCAGGCGCAGGCGGTAGTGGAAGAGCGAGTAGTCGTCGTGGATGCCCTCGCTCTGCGAATGGTGGAGCGGGAGCGCCCTCAGATACTTGGCCTGGCGAGGGCTGGTCTTTATCACCACCTCCTTGGTCTCGCCCTGCGAGAAGATAATGCCGAAGGCGTCGCGGACATAAGCCCCGGCGTCAAAGGCAGGGTCGGGCGTGAACACAGCCTCGTCGACGCGCACCTCCTCCATGCGGTCGAGCGCATAGGTCTTGATGCGGCCGTCGGCTGTGTTGCGTCCGGTCATGTACCAACGCTGGCGGAATATCTTGAGGAAGTAAGGCTCGACCACCACCCCGGGTGTAGCCGTCGAGCGCGTGTAAGGGCGGTAGGTGAAGCGGACCGGGTGGCGGTCTCTCAGCGCCGACACCACCTGGGACAGGTAGAGGCGCGCCGAGGGGATGTCCTCGAGGAATATGAGGTCCGAGACATCAGAGACTGTAGAGAGCACATTGCTCATGGCCGCCGAGTTGAGCAGCCAGTCGGTGATGCTCTCGCGGCTCTCTTCGGCGTCGATATAGTACTCGTATGTCGAGGGGTTGCTCGCAATGGTGATGTTGAACAGCTCGGCTATGGCCAGGCGATAGTTGTAGAAGGTGCGCCGGGGCAGAGGCTGCCCGTCAGAGACCGCAGACTTCTGCCACAGCTCGTTGAGCTTGCGCAGCGTAATGGAACCGTATCGGCGTATGGTGTCTATGATCCACACATAACGCCCGAGAAGATTGTGCGACATATCTGTTGCGGGCCGGAGCCCGAGGGAATAGCGTGATTAGACTTACTGTACCGGCATTGCAAAATATCTCAGACCGGCATCTTTGCCTGGGCCTGGCCCCAGGCAGAGCGGTCGAGGGCGCGGTAGGAGAGGGCCTCGCGGATATGGACGGCGAGGATTGGGGCCGCGGCGGCCTGTCCGGGGGTGAGCCCTGAGCCGGGAGCCGAGTACTCGAGGTCGGCTATGGTGCGGGCCACCTTGAGTATGCGGTCGTAGGCGCGGGCGCTCATGTCGAGGCGCGTCATGGTGTCGCGCATCACGGCCATGGCTTCGGGGCCGAGGGCGGCGTGGAGCCCGAGCAGGCGGCTGTTCATCTGGGCGTTGCAGTGGACGCCGGGGACATCTCTGAAACGGATGGCCTGGACGTTGCGGGCGGCCACGACGCGGGCGCGTATGGCGTCTGAGGTCTCGGAGGGACGGCGCGAGGCAAGCTCGTCGAAGGGGACGGGGAGTATCTCCATGTGAAGGTCGATGCGGTCGAGCAGCGGGCCCGAGATGCGGCCGAGATACCTGGCCACGGCGCCCGGCAGACACTGGCACTGCTTGGTGGGATGGTTGTAGTATCCGCACGGACAGGGGTTCATCGAGGCCACAAGCATGAAGCCCGCGGGATAGTCTATCGAATATCTTGCGCGCGATATGGATATGCACCTGTCCTCGAGAGGCTGCCTTAGCACCTCAAGGACGCTCCTCGGGAACTCGGGAAACTCATCCATGAAGAGCACGCCGTTGTTGGCGAGCGATATCTCGCCCGGCTGAGGGTTGGAACCTCCGCCCACGAGGGCCACGGGCGATATGGTGTGGTGTGGGGCGCGGTAGGGGCGCGTGGTCATCAGCCGCGAGCCTCCCTTGAGCTTGCCGGCCACGGAGTGTATCTTGGTGGTCTCGAGGGCCTCGGCCAGGGAGAGAGGGGGCAGGATAGTGGGGATGCGCTTGGCTATCATAGACTTGCCGGCTCCGGGAGGGCCTACGAGCAGGATGTTGTGGCCCCCGGCACAGGCCACTTCTATGGCGCGCTTTACCCCTTCCTGGCCCTTGACCTCCGAGAAGTCTACATCAAAACGGCCCGATGCGGCGGCAAACTCGGCGCGGGTGTCGACCACTGTGGGCGTGAGTCCGGCGGCTCCGGCAAAGAATGAGGCCACCTGGCCGAGCGAGCTGACGCCGTAGACGTCGAGGTTGTTGACCACGGCGGCCTCTGTGGCGTTGGCCTCGGGGACTATCATGCCCTTGAAGCCGAGCTGGCGTGCCTTGATGGCCATAGGGAGGACGCCGCCGACAGGCAGCACCGTGCCGTCGAGCGAGAGCTCGCCCATCACCATGTATTCGGCCATGGGGACGGCACACTGTATCTGCTCGCTGGCCGCGAGGATGCCGAGGGCTATGGGGAGGTCGTAGGCGGCCCCCTCCTTGCGGACGTCGGCGGGCGAGAGGTTGACCACCACATTGCGTCTCGGCCACGAGAAGCCCGTGTGGGTTATGGCCGAGAGGACGCGCTGGTGGCTCTCCTTGACGGCTGTGTCGGCCATGCCGACGAGCGAGAAGGCCACGCCCTGGCGGGCGGCCACCTCGATGGTGACTATTATGGCGTCTATGCCCTGGAGGGCGGCGCCGTGGGTCTTGACAAGCATGGGGGGTGTGTGAGCGGTATGCGGGACTGGTGTCAGGCTGGAGTTACTTACGGCTCAGCCCGGACTCCCCGGCAGAGGCCGTGCGGGATATCCGGGCTGAAATATTGCGTTGCTCAGTGTCTGTCTCGGAGTATTACTCTACAGTGACAGACTTGGCGAGGTTGCGGGGCTGGTCGACGTTCTTGCCCTTGCCCACGGCTATGTAGTAGGCGAGGAGCTGGAGGGGCACCGAGGCCACGATGGGGGTGAGACACTCGGGGACGCGGGGTATCTTGACGCTGAAGTCGGCGATGGTGTCCATAGACTTGTTGCCCTGAGACACGATGGCCACCACGGCGCCGCCGCGGCTCTTGACCTGCTGTACGTTGGAGATGATCTTGTCGTAGAGCGAGTCTGAGGGAGCGATGATGACGCTGGGCATCTCGTGGTCGATGAGTGCGATGGGGCCGTGTTTCATCTCTGCGGCGGGATAGCCCTCGGCGTGGATGTAAGAAATCTCCTTGAGCTTGAGGGCGCCCTCGAGGGCTGTGGGATAGTTGTATCCGCGGCCCAGGTAGAGGAAGTTGTGGGCGTAGGTGAAGACGCGGGAGAGCTTCTGCATCTCGGGGGCGAGCTTGAGAGTCTTCTCGAGTATCTCGGGCATGGAGCGGAGGGCTGTGGCCACCTCCTTGACCCTTGCCCTCGAGACTGTGCCGCGTATCTGGCCTATGGCCATGGCCAGGAGGGTGAGGACCGTCACCTGGCCTGTGAAGGCTTTGGTGGAGGCCACGCCTATCTCGGGGCCTACGTGGATGTATGTGCCCGAGTCGGTGTTGCGCGGTATGGAGGCTCCCACCACATTGCAGATGCCGTAGACAAAGGCACCCTTGTCGTGGGCCATCTGTATGGCGGCCAGGGTGTCGGCGGTCTCGCCGGACTGGGAGATGGCGATGACGACGTCCTTGTCGTTGAGATAGGGGTTGCTGTAGCGGAACTCCGAGGCATACTCCACCGAGACGGGGAGGCTGCAGAAGTCCTGTATGAGGCGCTTGCCTATGAGGGCCGCGTGCCACGATGTGCCGCAGGCCACGAGGGTGATGCGCTCGGCCTTGGCAAAGATGTCCTGATGGTCGATGACACCCGAGAGCACTACCTGGCTGCCGTCGTCGGTGATGCGGCCGCGCAGACAGTCGCGCAGGGTGTCGGGCTGCTCGAAGATTTCCTTGAGCATGAAGGTGTCGTATCCGCCCTTCTCGAGCTGGGCCAGAGAGAGCTTGAGCTTCTGGATGTCTACCTTGGAGGGGGTGTTGGAGTGTATGGACGAGAGCTGGATGGGCTCGCCGCGGCGTATGAGGGCTATCTCGTCGTCCTTGAGATAGATGACCCTGTCTGTATATCCCACGATGGGAGTGGCGTCCGAGGCTATGAAGGTCTCGTCGTCGCCCACGCCGATGACGAGTGGAGAGCTCTTGCGGGCTACGATGAGCTGGTCGGGATTGGATTTCTCCACAACGGCTATGGCGTATGCGCCCTCTACCTGGAGCAGAGCCTCGCGCACGGCATCGTAGACAGAACACTTGTTCTCGGAGTGGATATAGTCTATGAGCTGGACGAGCACCTCGGTGTCGGTCTCGGACTTGAATGTATAGCCATGCTCGGCGAGGGCCTTCTTGAGCACGGCATAGTTCTCTATGGTGCCGTTATGCACGATGGCTATGTCGCCGCTCTGGCTGACGTGGGGATGGGCGTTGATGTCGTTGGGCTCGCCGTGGGTGGCCCAGCGGGTATGTGCTATGCCGAGAGTTCCGTTGGTGTTGCCTGCGGCGGCAGTCTGCTCGAGGTTGGCCACCTTGCCGCGGGCCTTGTGTACATTGAGACAGCCGTCAGTGTCGACGAGGGCGACGCCGGCGCTGTCATAACCGCGATACTCCAGGCGCTTGAGCCCCTGGATAAGTATATCATAGGCTCCACGCGAGCCTATGTAACCTACGATTCCACACATATTAGAATTCTATTGGGTATTGTATGATAAAGATTAGCCTGAATCAATGAAATAGCTCGCCGTCCCCAGGCGGCGGGGATGAGAGAGATATCAATTAGACAGAATTAGTGAATTTAGCTACAAAATTAGTGATTTTCTGCAAGAAAAGCAAATCCTGTCAAAAACTTTGCCGGAGTGCGCCACCGCCCACCGCCTGCCGCCCATGCTCCCGGCGGGGAGCAAAAGAGAGCGCCGCCCCCGGGGAGGGGACGGCGCCGCGGAGTGTCGGATGCAGGCCGCAGAACTCTGTCAATAGGCCCTGTCCTCTGCCGCTGTGGCGTCGAGGACGGCCACGGCGATGAGGTTGATGATATCCCTGACCTCAGCGTCTACGTTGATGAAGTGTATGGGCTTCTTGAGACCCATCTGGATCGGGCCTATGCTCTCGCCTACGCCCATCTCGAGCATGATGCGGTAGGCGGCGTTGGCGGCCGCGAGGTTGGGGAAGACGAGGGTGTTGACCTCCTTGCCCTTGAGGCGGTTGAAGGGGAATACCTTGTCGCGCACGGGAGTGTTGAAGGCATAGTTTATCTGCATCTCGCCGTCGATGGGGAGGTCGGGACGCTCGGCCTGGATGCGGTCTACGACGTTGTGTACCCTGACGCACTCTGGGTCGCGGTTCGAGCCGAAGTTCGAGTAGGACACGAGGGCCATGACGGGGTCGTGGGCAAAGAACTTCACGGCGTCGGCCGTCAGGCGTGTGATGTCGTAGAGGGTCTCCTCGTCTGCCTCGCCGTTTATCATAGTGTCGGCCAGGAAGTATGTGCCCTTTGATGTCTCGAGCACGTGGAGCGACGCGAAGTGGTTGTATCCCTCGCGGATGCCCACAACCTCGCGGGCGATGGCGGATGTGTTGTTGCTGGCCGAGCGGATGCCTGCGATGAAGGCGTCGGCGTCGCCGTTCTCCACCATCATCATGCCGAAGTAGGCGCGGTCGAACATCTTCTCGAGGGCGGCCTCGAAGTTCTCGCCCTGGCGCTGGCGCTTCTCGGCGAGCATACGCGCATAGCGTTCGCGGCGGGGAGCCTCGCGGTCGTGGCGCAGGTTGACTATCTCTATGCCCGAGATGTCGAGGCCCAGACGCTCGGCGCGCTTGCCTATCATCTCCTCGTTGCCCAGGAGCAGGGGTATGCAGAGGCCGTCGGCGGCGGCGATGGCGGCGGCGCGGAGCATATTGTCGGTGTTGGCGTCGGCAAACACCACGCGCTTGGGGTTGGTGCGGGCCACCTCGTTGAGACGGCGGGTGAACTTGCGGTCGTTGCCCTTGAGGCGGAGCAGCTTCTGGTCATAGGCGTCCCAGTCCTCGAT
>JAIDJD010000452.1 GCA_029052375.1 Duncaniella sp.
CTCGTGGGCGCGGAGATGTTTATAAGAGACTGGTGTCGAGAAGATGTCGGGGTTGAATTCTTCCCATCCTGTAGCGCCGCCGGCCATGAGGAGGAAGCCGATGACTATCATGGCTCCGGCCGCGGCCATGAGCTTGAAGTTGTGTCCGAGGAGCGCCATCTTCTCGCGGGGTTCTCTGACAAGTGCCTCTTCTTGCGAGGCTGACTGACGTTTGGTTGCCATATATTTTGATGAGTGGGGGTGTTACTTGAAGAGCTGGTCGTAGGAGAGCGAGAGGTATCTGTTGCAGGCAAACCACGATGCGGCAAAGCAGATGACCATGCCCGTGACGAACATACCTCCGCAGACGGCGAGTATGTCGGCCGGGAACACGGCGTCCGATATGTTGCGGTCTATGGACGAGGCTCCGTAGATGGTGGCCCCGACGGCTATGGAGGCAATGATGCCTGCGACGGCTCCGCTCAGGAGGTTCTCGAGCAGGAACGGCTTGCGGATGAAGCCGGGTGTGGCTCCGACAAGCTGCATCGTGTGGATGACAAACCTGCGCGAGTAGACTGTGAGCCTTACGGTGTTGAATATGAGTACAAAGGAAACGAGCATCAGGGCTCCGGCCACGATGAGCAGCACCAGGGTGATGCTGTCCATTGTGTGGCGGACGGTCTCGATGATGTCGGCTGTGACGCGCACCTCTCTGACGGCGGGCATCAGCTCGAGCGGAGCCGTCAGCACCACTATCGAGTCGGGATAGGCGTGGGAAGAAGCTACACGCACCTCAAGCTCGGGCGAGAAGGGGTTGATGCCGGCCAGTGCGAGAATGTCCTCGTCTTCGCCCACAATCTTCTGCCAGCGGTCGAGGATGTCGTCGCTCGAAGAGAATGATACTTCGGCTATGCCGCCTGTAGACTTTAGGCGTTGGCTGACAGCCTCGATGTCTGTGGCTGTGGCGTCGTCGGCGAGCACTATCACGAAGCCCATGTTCTGCTTTACTGACTCGGTGGCTCTGTGGGCGCCTATGCCTACGAGCGAGGCAAGGCCGAGTATGACCAGCACGAGGGCCACAGACAGTGTAGCCGTCGCACGTGTGCTGAAAATGGGTATCCGGAGACGCAACTTCTTGGGCATAATAAACAAAAATCAGCACAAAATTACAACCTCCGGCAGGCGATGTCAAGGGCTTTAACCTTTATTGACTATTAGGGGTGGGTTGAGAGAGTTGAAAGTTGAGAGTTTAGGGTCGGGAGAGTGGGAGTTGGGTGTTTAGAGCTGAAAGTTGAGAAATGGGTGGTGACTTTCAACTTTCAACTCTCAACTTTCAACTCTCTCAACTTTCAATTCCCCTCAGGGTAATCTAATTTCTTGCGGTAGAACATGAAGTCGCGGCCGAGGTATTTCTCTCTTACCACGGGGTTTTCGGCGAGCTGTTCGGATGTGCCCTGGAAGAGTATCTTGCCCTCGAAGAGCAGATAGGCGCGGTCTGTGATACGCAGTGTCTCCTGGGCGTTGTGGTCGGTGATGAGGATGCCTATGTTTTTTTCTTTCAGGCGGTAGACAATGCTCTGGATGTCCTCTACGGCGATGGGGTCGACGCCCGCAAAAGGCTCGTCGAGCATGATGAACTTAGGATTGATGGCCAGACAGCGGGCTATCTCGGTGCGTCGTCTCTCGCCGCCCGAGAGCTGGTCGCCGAGGTTCTTGCGGACGTGCTGGAGGCGAAACTCGTCGAGGAGGCTCTCGAGCTTCTCTCGCTGATACTCGGGGGTGGTGTCTGTCAGCTGGAGCACGGCCTTGATGTTGTTCTCCACCGAGAGCTTGCGGAAGACGCTCGGCTCCTGGGCCAGGTAGCCGATGCCTGCCTTGGCACGCTTGTAGACGGGATACTTGGTGATGTCCATGTCGTCGAGGTAGATGTGTCCCTCGTTGGGCGTGATGAGGCCTACGGTCATGTAGAACGTTGTGGTCTTGCCGGCTCCGTTAGGGCCGAGCAGACCTACTATCTCGCCCTGCTTGACGTCGATGCTGACGTGGTTGGCCACGGTGCGCTTGCCATACTTCTTCACGAGGTTGTCGGTGCGCAGCACCATCAGCTTCTCGCCGGTCTTCTCTTCGGCCTTGTCTGCGGCGGGCTTTGTTGTCTCTTCTTGCTCCATCTCTCTCTGGTGGTGGGGTTACTTATTGTTCCTGCGCAGGCGGCTCTCTATGTAGTCTGTCAGGAGCTGTATGGCCACGACGTTGCTTCCGCCCTGCGGCACTATCAGGTCGGCTGTCTTCTTGGACGGCTCTATATACATCTCGTGCATGGGCTTGAGCACACCGCGGTAACGGTCGAGCACCATCTGAGGTGTGCGTCCGCGCTCTACACAGTCGCGGGCTATGACGCGTATGAGGCGCTCGTCTGGCTCGGCGTCGACAAACACCTTGATGTCGAGCATCTCGCGCAGGACGGGATCGGTCAGGACCAGGATGCCCTCTACGATCACCACATCCTTGGGCTCGACCTTTACGGTCTCGGGCTGGCGTGTGCAGGTGAGGTACGAGTACGTGGGCATCTGTATGCTCTTCCCCTCTTTGAGCTGTTTCAGCTGGTCTACGAGCAGAGTCCACTCGATGGCGGCGGGCTCGTCGAAGTTGATTTTGCTGCGCTCCTCTACGGGGACGTTGCTCGAATCCTTGTAATATGAGTCCTGGGGCAGGACCGCTACCTCGCCCTCGGGGAGCGAGTTGATTATCTTGTTGACTACTGTTGTCTTGCCCGAGCCTGTGCCTCCGGCTATGCCTATTATTATCATGTCGTTGGTTTGGATTTTAACTGCAAAGTTAGCCGAAAAGGGCAGAACTTACAAATTTGCGGGAGTGTATTTTGCCGAGAGTATGCAGAGGGCAATGGCGGCGATGAGGGCGAACGGCACCCCCGCGAGGGCGGGAGCCGAGTATCCAAGCCCGCTCTGGATGACGGCGCCTCCGACGGCCGAGGAGACGGCGTTGGAGACGTTGAAGGCTATCTGTATCCCCGCTCCGCCGAGCATCTCTCCGCCCTTGGCATATCGTACTATCAGGTACTGCAGTGGGCCTCCGATGCCGAAGAGACAGGCCGCGGCGACGAAGGCGAGCGCCACTGAGATGGCCTTGGAGGCGGCGAAATACCAGACGGCCGCCATCACGAACATCGTCAGGACGGCTATCCACATTGTGACTTTCGAGGCCTTGAAGCGGTCGGCGAGGGCGCCTGCGAGGGCGTTGCCGGCCACCATGCCAAGGCCTATCACCACCATTATCCACGACATGGCCGGGAGGGGGAAGCCTGCCACAAGGGTCATGGCCGGGTCTACATAGCTGAGCCAGCAGTAGACCGCGCCCTGGCCGAAGAATACACCTGTGTAGATGAGCCACGGCCCGGGGTTGCGGAGAAATCTGAACTGCCCCTTGAGGCCCGTGTCGGGCAGGGGTGCGAGATAGGGGAGCCATCCCCTGATGCCGATGAGGGCCGTGAGGCCGCAGAGGGCCACGCCCCCGAAGGTGAAGCGCCAGGAGAGGGCATTGGCGACGAAGGTGCCGAGGGGGACGCCCACGACGTTGGCTATGGTCATGCCGCCGACCATGACGGCCACGGCCTTGGCCTGCTGTCCGGGAGGGGCGAGGCGCTCGGCCACTATGGCGCCCGCGCCGAAGAAGGCGCCGTGGGGCAGGCCGGAGATGAACCTCGAGCAGAGCAGGCTCAGGTAGCCGGGCGAGAGCGCCGCGAGGAGGTTGCCGAGGGTTATGAGCGCGGCGAGCAGGAGCATGAGCCTCTTGAGCGGCCACCGGCGCAGGAAGATGAGGGCCGGGGCTCCGACGGCCACGCCGGCAGAGTAGGCTGTGATGAAGTGTCCGCCCCGGACGATGCTGACGCCGACACCCGAGGCTACGTCGCTGAGGATGCCCATCATGCCGAATTCGGCTATGCCGAGTGCGAAGGTGCCGAATCCGAGGGCGGCAAGAGCTTTTTTCATAATCGTGACGTTGGGAATGGTAAGCAGTATGTGTGTATGGAGACTTGTCTTCAGCTTGTGTGATATGATATCAGGCCCTCGAGAGGCGATGCGGCCACTGTGCCGGCCCTCAGCCCCTCGGCCTCGAGAGCCTCGCGGAGGAAGGGCTCGAAGTGGCAGGCCACCGAGCCGGTGAAGTGTATCTCCTGGCCGTCTGAGGGCGAGTAGGGAAGGAGGTTGAGGCGGACAAAGCGCCTGAACTCATCCGTGAGCAGCGAGTGTAACTCGTCCGTGTGGCTGTGCGAGGCTATGAAGGGCATGAACGAGGCCAGGTAGCTGTTGGCTCCCGGCTCGCAGTAGACCCTGCGGATGACATCGTCGACCTCCGTCGCCGGGAATTCCCTGCTGAAGGCTTCGGCCACCGCGGCGGGCATATGGCCCTTGAAGAGCAGCCCGAGGAACCGGCGTCCGATTGAGGCTCCTCCGCCCTCGTCGCCGAGAATATACCCGAGCGAGGGTGTGTTGGCCACAATCTCCCCGCCCTCGCAGAGACAAGAGTTGGAGCCTGTCCCGAGTATGCAGGCTATCCCTCGGCCGTGTCCGCAGAGAGCTCTCGCGGCGCCGAGCATATCAGAGTGGGCACGGAGCTCGCCGAGCTCTCCGAGAGCATCCTCGAGGCCTTTCCTGACGCGGGCGAGAGCCTCGGCGCCCCTGCATCCGGCTCCGTAAAACCAGACCTTCGGCGCCCTGCCCCTGAGCTGTGCGAGGGGGCTTGAGGCCACGCAGGCCGAGAGTTTGGCCGGAGCGTCATGGACGGCGTTGAAACCCTCGGTCCTCGCCCTTGCTGTCTGGCCACCCTCTGAGATGATGGCCCAGGATGTGGATGTCCCCCCGGCGTCGGCTATGACTATGGCGCTCATCTGTAGAGGCGGTATTTCTCGGTGGCTGTCCTGAACTTCAGCGCGTCGTCCATCCATAGGGCGCGTATGTCGTCTGTCCTGAACTGGCGGCTGAACAGACGGCGCACCTCGGGCGTCCCGCAGACCTTGTCGAACATATTGAGCCTTGCGTTGGCCGAGGATGCAAACGGCTTGTGGGCGGGATAGAGGCGTGCAAGCTGTTCCATTATCTCAAACTGTACCAGGGAGAGCACGGCGCTCCCGGGGTCTGTGATGTAGACCTGCACGCCGCCCATCTGCTCGCCCCTGCCGAAGGCATAGAAGGGCTTGAAGTGGATGGGCCTGAACTCCACGCCCTCGATGCCTGCGCCGTTGAGGGCGTCGGCCAGGGCACCGGCGTCTATCCACGAGGCCCCAGCCAGCTGGAAGGGCAGGGTGTACCCCACGCCTATCGAGACATAGTCGAGCTCGCCCATGATGCCTGTGGCGGGATATAGCATGGCTGTCTCGGGATAGGGGATGTGGGGCGAGGGAAGCACCCACGGCAGGCCGGTCTCACGGAATGTCATGTCTCTGCGCCACCCCTCCATGGGTATCACCGTCAGCTCTGCGCGCCTGCCTCCGGAGAGCATCCCCTCGCCGTTGAGGGTGCGGGCCAGCTCGCCTGGGGTGAGGCCGTATATGTACGGCACCGGATAACGGCTGACAAAGGAGACACACGAGGGTATGACCAGCGGGCCCTCGACGCGCTCGCCTCCGAGCGGGTTGGGACGGTCGAGCACCATGAATTCCTTGCCGTTCTGTGCGCAGGCCTCCATGGCCAGGCCCATTGTGGATATGAACGTGTAGGACCTGCACCCGATGTCCTGTATGTCGTAGACAAGGATGTCGACATCCTTGAGCATCTCGGCCGTGGGCTTCTTGACGCTCCCGTGCAGGGAGTAGACCCTGACGCCTGTCTTGGGGTCGGTGGAGTCGGCCACGGACGCCCCGGCCACATGGTCGCCGCGGACGCCGTGTTCGGGGGCGAAGAGAGCTGTCAGCTTCACCTCCGGGGCCTCGGCGAGTATGTCTATGGTGCTTTTGAGGTGCGAGTCTATGCCGGTTGGGTTGGTGATCAGCCCCACGCGCTTTCCCTTGAGGGGTGCGAAGCCCTGGTCGCGGAGCACCTCGATGCCGGGCTTGACTGTCTGCATGATGTTCGAGGGTGCCTCGGCGGTCTGGCCGGGGATGGTCCGGTCTGACTCTCCGCCCCCGCAAGATATGAGGGCGAGGGCGAGCGTCAGGGTTGAGAGTATGGTCATTTTCTTAAGCATATCTGTAAAACAACACTGTGCGAGAGAGGGTTTGGCCTGGGAGATGCCTATCTGGCTATCTTCAGGCGAGAGGCCACGGCTATTGTGGCCGTGCAGCAGAGTATGGTCCAGAGGAAGAACCAGCGGTAGCCCGCAATATCGGCTATCCATCCCGCCGCCATGCCCGGGAGCATCATGCCGAGGGCCATGAAGCCCGTGCAGATAGAGTAGTGGGCCGTGGCAAACTCACCCTCCGAAAACCGTATGAGGTAGAGCATATATGCGGT
This sequence comes from Duncaniella sp., assembly GCA_029052375.1. GTDB lineage: Bacteria > Bacteroidota > Bacteroidia > Bacteroidales > Muribaculaceae > Duncaniella. The sequence goes on from JAIDJD010000452.1 coordinate 6,447, forward strand.
GAAGCCGAATCCGTAGCCAAACTGCTCTACGAAGATGCAGATGTCTATGACAGCCATCGAGGGAGCCTGGGCATAGCTGAGGTAGACGAAGGTGAGGCACGTCAGCGACATACTCCATGCCATCGGGCGCATCCAGAACCTGAGCCCCCTGCGGGCCACGAGGATGCCTCCGATGATGCCTCCGAGCGTCAGGCCGATGATGCCCACGGTGCCGTAGGCCCATCCTACCTGAGAGGTGGTGAGTCCGAGGCCTCCCTTCTCCACGGGGTCGAGCAGGAACGGGGTGATGAGCTTGACCAGCTGAGCTTCCGGCAGGCGGTAGAGGAGCATGAAGGCGATGGCCATGGCCGTCTGAGGCTTGCGGAAGAAGCTTGCAAACACCTTGCCGAACTCGCGGGCTATCTCCGAGGGGGTGTTCTTGCGGGCAGGCTGTGTCTCGGCCTTGGGCAGAGACCACGCGTGGTAGAGCGCAAAGATGAGGAAGAGGGCCGAGAGCAGGTAGAACACCATCCTCCATGCCAGCGCTATGTCGCCCGTGCGGGTCTCAATCTCGCCGGCCGCTACAACGAGGGCTCCCTGGCCCACTACCGAGGCTATGCGGTAGAATGTCGAGCGTATGCCTACTTATAAAGACTGCTGGTGCTCGTCGAGGTCGAGCATATTGTATCCGTCGGCAGCTATGT
>JAIDJD010000453.1 GCA_029052375.1 Duncaniella sp.
CAGTAGGACTAGGCGGCATTGACAGCCTGTTTGATGCCTCCGGCAAAGTCGACGTGGTTGTCTTTGATGAGAATCATGTCGAAGAGGCCGATGCGGTGGTTGCAGCCTCCGCCTATGCGTACAGCCTCCTTCTCGAGCATACGCATTCCGGGGGTGGTCTTGCGGGTGTCGAGCACCTTGGTCTTGAGGCCTTCGAGACGCTCCTGATAGCGGGCAGTCTGGGTGGCTATGCCGCTCATGCGCTGCATGATGTTGAGCATCACGCGCTCTGTCTGGAGCAGCGAGCGCACCGTGCCCTCCACCTCGAAGGCAATGTCGCCGGGCTTAACGCGGGCGCCGTCCTCTATATAGACGGTCATCTTGAGCTCGGGGTCGAACTTCTCGAACACCTTGCGGGCAATCTCCACGCCTGCGAGGATACCCTCCTCCTTGACGATGAGGCGCTGCACGCCGCGCTCGTCTGCGGGAATGGTGCTGAGTGTGGTGTGGTCACCGTCGCCTACATCCTCGGCAAAGGCCAGGGTCAGCAGGTCGTCAATCAGTTGGTCTTTGGTTTTCATCCTGTACTGTATATCGTTTTTGGTTAATTTTATAATAATTGCAACGTGAAAATATTATTTCTGACAATCGGGAAGACTTCAACTCCCTATATCGCCGCCGCCACAGACGACTTCATCCGCCGCGCATCGCGCTACCAGCCGGTCGAGATGGTGTCGCTCCCCGATGTCAAAGGGGGCAAGGGCCAGACTGAAGACCAGCAGAAACAACGCGAGGGCCAGGCTATACTGAGCGCCCTGCAACCATCCGACATGGTTGTTCTGCTCGACGAGCGAGGCCGTCAGCTGACATCGCGCGAGTTCGCCGGCGAGATAGAACGGGGCATGAACGCTGGCCTCAAGAGGATGGTCTTCATTGTCGGCGGGCCCTATGGATTTTCGCCTGAGGTCTATGCGCGGGCCAACAAGCAGCTGTCGCTCTCAAAGATGACATTCACCCACGAGATGGTGCGACTCTTCTTTGCCGAACAGATCTACAGGGCCATGACAATAATGCGCGGCGAGCCATACCATCACGACTAAGACAATACGGCAAGCAGAAAGACCATGCATAAAGCCACAGCCATATACATGAGCGAACTGCGGACAAAAAGCCACATCCAACCCGAGAGTCTCGGCGACAGCCAGGTGTAGAGCCCTCCGGCCACAAGGCCGAAGAGCACTGCGCCTGCTATCCAGTAAGAAATATTGCCCATGGCTGTTCTCAGCTCTTGGCGCCGCCCTTAAGGCCGCCCTTGGTGCCTCCGGAGAGAGCAAAGATATTCTGGTCGTAGCTGACGATTTTCTGTCCCTGCTCGCGCTTGCGCTTGAGAGCGAGCTTCACCAGCCTGTCCATCAGCTCGGCGAACGGTATGCCTGAAGCCTCCCAGAGATAGAACGAGAGCGAACCGGGAATGGTGTTTATCTCGTTGACGTAAATATTGCCGTTGTCTCCGTCGATGATAAAGTCTACGCGGCTTACGCCGTGGCATCCGAGCACACGGAATGTCTCGCCTGCAAGATACCTGATGCGCTCGGTGACATCCTCCGGAAGCTCTGCGGGGATTCTCTTCTGCGACGCCTGCATACCGCGGGCACCCTTGGTGCCACCCATATACTTGTCTGTATAGGAGAGAATCTCTGCGCTCTTGATAGGCTCTTCGAGCACGGAAGAACGATATTCATCACAGTCGCCCAGCACAGAGCAGTTGATTTCCTGGATGGCGTCAACCATATGCTCCACGATGAGACGCGAGGAGTACTGCTCTGCCACCTCGATTTTCTCAATGAGCTGCTCGCGGTTGCCGGCACGGCCTATGCCGACACTTGAGCCGAGATTGGCAGGCTTGACTATCACGGGATAGCCGATTTTCTCCTCGATGCGGGCTATGAGCTCGTCGCGCTTGGCAAACCACTCCTTGTCCGTAAACCATACATAGTCCACCACGGGGATGCCGCACTCGCGGAGTATCATCTTCATGGTGATTTTGTCCATGCCGTTGGCGCTGGCAAGCGTGTTGCACCCGGCATAGGGTATGCCGATGCTCTCAAGCACACCCTCGAAGATGCCGTCCTCCACATTTGAGCCGTGAAGCACGGGGATTGCGACGTCGAGAGTGGTGACTACGGGATTGGAGAACATTCCTTTCTTGACACGGTAGACATTGTAGTCGCCGTAGCTCGGCTCCATGTACACCTGTGTACATTTCTCAAGCAGGGCGGGGATATCCTTGTAGTTTTTCACATCCATCAAAGCCTCGCCGGTGTAGTAGCGGCCCTGCTTGGATATGTATATGGGTGTGACGTCGTATGTGTCGCGGTCTATGGCGGCCATTGCCTGCGAGGCCGAGAGAATGGATATCTCATGCTCGGTAGAGCGGCCTCCGAAGAACACTCCGATGTTTGTCTTCATCTTTTTTGGATTATAGTTGTATTTTCTTGTGTTTTACTTGAATGTGTCGGGGAGGTCGTTCTCGTAGAGCACGGTGTCTCCATCCTTCAGCAGAGTGGCGAGCAGCTTCTGGCTGTCCGCGAACGAATCCACCGTCCTGATCTCGGCCGAACGCGTCTCTACGCTCTCTATGCCGGACACTATGGCCTCGCGGTTGTATTCGCCAACTATCACAGCTATATCGGCGCGGGTGGCAATCTTCTTGCCGAACTCGCGGTTGAGCTCTTCCTGGCGCTCGCCCAGCTCAATCATGCCGGGAGTGACTACTATTCTCTTGCCAGGCCCCATCATAGAGAGGACGTCAAGAGCCATGCCAGAGCCTGTAGGATTGGAGTTATAGGCGTCGTCTATGATAGTGATGCCTCCTGGGGTGCGCTTCATGTTCAGGCGGTGTTCCACCTGCTCTATCTGACCTACGGCATAGCGTATCTTCTCTGCAGGGACGCCGAGCCTGTGGGCCACGATTATGGCGGCGAGAAGGTTGCTGACATTGCACTCGCCCACGAGACGTGTGTGATAAGTCTCCGAGAGGCCGTCAGGACCTTTGACCGTAAAATCTGTCCCCGAAGGAGAATATCTAAGGTCCGTGGCTGTATATTGAGCCTTGTCGGGTTCTGTCACCGCATAGCGTATACACTCAGTGTTGTCTACCTTGCGCGAGGCTATATAGGGGAAATCGTTGTTGACCACGGCAAGACCGTCCTCGGGCAGAGCGTCAACAAGCTCGAACTTGGTCTTCTGCACATTCTCGATGGTCTTGAACGACTCGAGATGCTGGGGGCCTACGGCAGTGACGATGCCTATCCGGGGATGGACAAGGTCGCATATCTCCTTTATGTCTCCGTTCTGCTTGGCGCCCATCTCGACGATGAAAATCTCATTGTAAGGCTTGAGGTTTTCCCTGATGGTGCGTATCACACCGAGAGTCGTATTGAAACTGCCGGGAGTCATGGCCACATCGAAGTGCTCGGAGAGGATGCGATGCAGGTAATGCTTGGTGCTTGTTTTGCCGTAACTGCCGGTGACGCCTATTATCTTCAGACGAGGCATGGAGCGGAGTATGCGCACAGCATCGTCGTAGAATCCCTTGTTGATATGGTTCTCCACAGGCTTGAGCAGCCAGTTGGCCGCAAGCACAAGGCAATGGGAGAAACAGTAACAGAAGAGTATCGAGACAGCCACCGCCTCGCGCCAGGCTCCGCCCTTGGCAGTAAACGACGCGACGACGCCCACAACAACCAGCTCGAGCAGAGCCATCACTGCGAATATGCGGCTGGCGCGCTTGGTCATCACAAGAGGCTTCTTGTAGATAGCCGTCTTGAGCTCGACCCAGTTGAGAAAAGACACCGCAAATATCAGGCAGAGAGAGACAACCGGCGCAGAGAGTGTCGATAGCGAGGCAAGGAGGACAGCCCCGCTGACAAGACGTCTCACCGAGGTGCTGTCCTGCGAGGTGTCGAGCCACCGGCGGTATCTCTCGTTGCGGTAAGAGTTCTGCTGGAGTATCATCAGTCGGCGCCTGAACTCCTCCACGAGGCAGAGCTGCGCCATTATTATGGTCAGTAGGCTGAACCAGAGCATTGTCAATCTTTCAGTTTAAGAAGTTCTTGAGCACGGCCTGAAAGCCCTGCATATTGTCGAGGAAGCTGTAGTGTCCGGCTCCGTCAAACGCCACGAGGCCCGAGGGTGGGATGAGCTTCTCCATTATCTCGGCGTCGCGCATGGGCGTGGCCGTGTCGTTCTTGCCCCAGACCAGGAGGGTCGGTGCCTTGATATCAGGCATCACAGAGCGGAGGTCTTCGTTGACCACCTTCGAGAGAATCCTGCGCATCATCGGCGAGGCTTTCGCATAGTCGGCCGAGCCGGCCTTGGCCCGGCGCTGGTCGAGACGGTGCTCTGCCTCCTTGCGGCCCATAGAGAGGTACATGATGTACTTCAGGAGCTTGAAGGAGTAGACCTTCCTGTAGTAATTAAACGACCTCCTGGGCTTCACTCCGGCCGCGTCTACAAGTATCAGCTTCTCCACCTCGGGATGGCGCGATGCATACAGTATGCCCACACGGCCTCCGAACGAGTGGCCGAGAAGTATGGGATTGCTGACGCCAAGCTCGTCAAGAAGCCTCTCGACGGCCTGTGTATATTCTTCAACGCCCCAGACCTCGCCGGGTTCATCCGAGCCTCCGAATCCCGGGAAGTCGACGTTGACAGCCCTGAGCCCGCACTCGAGCGCCGTGCGCTCTACCGTGGCGAGAGTGGTGTGGTCGCACCCCCAACCGTGCATCAGCACTATGGTGCGCGGCCCGTCGCCGTTGTCGGTGTAGTGGAATTTTAGGCCTTTTATTATCTTATCATTCTCCATAGAGTGAAATTTGACCTACAAAATTACGCAAATCCGAAGTTTTTACCAACTCTTGGACAAGAATTTTGACGGACGCGGATTTTTAGCTAATTTTGTGGTTCAGATATGGCACTCTCTACTGACAAGCGCTACTACAAGATAGGCGATGTGGCCGAAATGCTCGGCCTCACCCAGTCTACGCTGAGATTCTGGGAACAGCATTTCGCCATGGCCCGTCCCGAACGCAACAGCGCCGGGACGCGCCGCTATACGCCCAAGACAATAGAGAACCTGCGCATACTGAAATTTCTGCTTCACGACAAGGGTCTCCGCATCGAGGCCGCCAAAGAGGAGCTGAAGGCCAACCGCGACGGCATCATACGCCGCGCCGAGGCCCTTGCCCGCCTCTCTGTGGTGCGGGACAGACTGCAGGAACTGCTCGACTCACTTCACAAGCTAAGATGAACTCTAACCAAGAATCGACTTCGCCAGAACG
>JAIDJD010000454.1 GCA_029052375.1 Duncaniella sp.
GGTCATATTCCCTCAGATTTCCCTCTGCGTCGCGCGAGCGCTTGCAGAGCATCTCTACGGCCTTGTCGCTCAAGAGCCACACACCGATATCAGTGAGATAGTAGCCTTCCTGAAGCAGGTCTGAGAGGGTCTCGAGCGACGGCTTCTGGAGCATACGGTCGAGGACTGAGGGCGAAGAGTGGCGGCTGAAGAATATGCCGTGGTCCTTGGCGATGGAAGCGTCGAGCCACAATCCATAGCAGACTACGTCGGCGTCAGGTATAGGGCCGAGGTTCTCGGCGGCACGTATATAGACGTCGCCGCTCACAATCATTGTGTTCAGGCCTTCCGGAGCTTTCTCCATGATGCGTTCATAGAGCGGCAGCTGGAGGTCGAGCAGGGTCTGCGACAGTTTCTGTCCGCGTTCCCATCTGAATATGGGCACAGGGGTGAGTATCTTGCCCGAAGGTGCGTATGAGGGCAGGCGGCGGCTCTGGCCTCCGGCATGGAGCAGGATTCGCTTGCCCGACGCGAGCCATGCGGCGAAATCCATGTCCGGAGCCCATGCGCGGTGACATTCTTCGAGCAGCCACGGGGGGCCTCCGCCACTGCCGAGTCGTGCGCCTATGGGGTCCGAAGTGCAGAAAAACTCTGACTTGTCCTTGCCTGTGACGCTGTGGAAAGAGTTTACGAGATTGGGGGGGAGTGATAACAGTTTGCCTGTCATGGCTATCTATTGGGTTTGTGGGTTTGGGTTCTTTATGGTATTGGGGCGATAACAGACGGCCTGCCGTCAGCTGCAGTTTGATGTGCTTCGGGCAGGCCGCTCTGATATGAGATTGTCTGTTTCAGGGGGTATGTTTTCAGTTCTCAGCTTCGGGAGCCTGGCCTGCGGCCTTGGCCTCCGGTTTGAGCCATCGGTCGAACCAGCGGAAGAAGAGTCTCTGCCACATTATGGCATTCTGAGGCTTGAGTATCCAGTGGTTCTCGTCGGGGAAGATGACCATCTCGGCAGGGATTCCGCGGAGCTTGGCGGCATTGAATGCCATCTCGCCTTGCGAAGACAGGATGCGGTAGTCATACTCGCCGTGAGAAATCATGATGGGTGTGTCCCACTTGTCTACGAAACGGTGGGGCGACATGGCGAAGGTGCGCTGGGCTGTGGCGTTGTCCTTGCGCCAGAATGCGCCGTAGTCGAGATCCTCGGAGGTGTCTTTGGGTG
>JAIDJD010000455.1 GCA_029052375.1 Duncaniella sp.
CGTCCGGTCTCGGGGGCGCGGAGATGTGAATAAGCGCCAGGGGTCGATGTAGTAGATGGGCGAGGTCGGGGGGACGTAGTGGAGCAGGCTTGCGGCGGGATAGACGGCGAGCGAGGTGCCTACTACCACGAAAATGTCGGCCTCTGAGGCCCACTCGATGGCGCGCTCGATGTTGGGGACGGCCTCCTGAAAGAAGACAATGTGGGGACGCACGGGGTCGCCCCAGCTGTCGCGGCTCTCGGGCGAGGTCTCGAGGTGTTCCTCGTCGAGGGTGTAGACGCGCTCGGGGTGGGGGATTGAGCGCACCTTCATTAGCTCGCCGTGGAGGTGGAGTATCTTGCTCGAGCCGGCCTTCTCGTGGAGGTCGTCGACGTTCTGGGTGATGACGTAGACGTCATACCACTTCTCGAGCTCGACAAGGGCCTTGTGGGCGGCGTTGGGCAGGGTGTGTATCAGCTGGCGGCGGCGCTCGTTGTAGAACTGGTGGACCAGGGCGGGGTTGCGCGCGAAGCCCTCGGCCGAGGCCACGTCCATGACGGGATAGTTCTCCCACAGGCCGCCGGCGTCGCGGAATGTGGTGATGCCGCTCTCGGCGCTGATTCCGGCACCGGACGAGATTACGAGTTTCTTTTTCATAGTCATGTGTCTTTTATGTGTCATTCTCCAGGGGCGGATATCAGCCTCACCTCGAGGAACCGGGGGGTGACAGGACAGTTGTCGGGGGTTATCTCTACCTTTACGGAGCCATCCTTGCCGGCGCCCTCGGGGAGGGGTATCTCGGCTGTCGAGGGCCATCCGTCGGCTGTGCCGGCAAGTCCTGCCCTCTTGCCGTCAACGGTTATGGCGGCCTTGCGGTTCATGTCGGGCAAGAATGTGAGGCGCAGGCGCCCTCCGGTCTTGCCTCCGGTGCGGAGTGTGTAGCCGAATGCGCCCCTGGCCTCGCGCCAGTGCGCGCCGCTGTCATACCCTGCTTCCGACCTGTCGAGGCTCACGGCATGGTCGCTCTCGGGCTGCTGTTCGCCGCAGACCACGACGTCGGCCGTCATGGCGTCGAGGCGGATTCTCTCGGCCTCTGTGCGGGCTATGCTGTCGCTGATGGCTTGCCACTCTTCCTTGCCGTAGACGGGAAAGTAGACCATGTAGCGGCACTCGTGCAGGTCGGCGAAGGGCCTGAGGGTCATGCCTTCGCGGTGTTTCTGGCTGAGGCCTGTGAGCTTGAACTCGAGAGGCTTCGAGGCAGGGGCAACGTGAGAGAGCGGGTCGCCGCCGTCCTCTATGATGGCCGGGAGGCTGTGGGCGGGGATGAAGGGGCCGGCGGCAATGTGCCCGCCGCGGCTGTCGTCGGCAAAGAGGCCGTCCTGGCGCTCGCGTCCGGTCTCGGCGCCGAGCACCATGGGGCCGTAGAGAAACGAGACGTATCCCGAGCTGTCTGGCAGACACTCGGCCCTCAGCGACATCGGCAGGCGGAGGGTGACAGAGTCGCCCGCGGCCCACTTGCGGCTGACCGAGGCAAATCCGCCACGCACCGCGGCGGGTGTCTTGTGGCCGTTGACCGCGAGCTCGACAGCGGAGGGGTCGGTCCAGCCCGGTATGCGCATGGCCAGGGTGAAGCGGGCCTTGTCCTTTACGGGAGAGAGC
>JAIDJD010000456.1 GCA_029052375.1 Duncaniella sp.
ACGTCATTCTGGCCCCCCTGTTCATATTCAAGTTCGAGTGGGGCATCCGCGGCGCCGCCCTGGCCACAGTGCTCGGCCAGACCTCGGCCTGCATCTGGGTGATGTGCCACTTCCTCTCTCCGGAAAGCTCCATACACTTCAGGCGCGGCAACAGGTGGATATCGTGGGCGATACTCAAGCGCGTCTACGCCATCGGCCTGTCCCCCTTCCTCATGAACGTGTGTGCCTGCGTGGTGGTGATATTCATCAACCGCGCCCTGCTCTCGTACGGAGGCGGAGAGGGCAATCTCTGCGTCGGAGCCTACGGCATCCTCAACCGCACGACGATGTTCTTCGTCATGGTGGTCTTCGGCGTCACCCAGGGGATGCAGCCCATACTCGGATACAACATAGGCGCAGGCAGGTTCGACCGCGTGAGGCGCACTCTCCGCTCAGGCATATGGATAGGACTGGCCATAACATCGGCCGGATGGATAGTGAGCGAGGCTTTTCCGGGCCAGGTGAGCGCCATATTCACCACAGACAGCAGGCTGATAGAGATAGCCCGCGAGGGATTCAGGGTCTACTTCATATGCTATCCCGTGGTGGGCGCCCAGATTATAATACAGAACTTCTTCCAGAGCGTCGGCAAGCCCAGGCTCTCCATATTCCTCTCCCTCACCAGACAGCTCCTCTTCCTGCTGCCGTTCCTGATATTCTTCCCCCGCATATGGGGTGTGCCGGGCGTATGGGCCTCCATGGCCGCCTCGGACATACTGGCCTTCATCGTGGCCGTCTCCACCCTGAGATGGTGGATGGCGCGGGTGATGGCCCGCATGGAAGGCACGGGCGCCGGCGGGGACACAAAAGACAACAACACAAAACCAACCGTTACACACAGATGACACTCACCGCAGACCTGCGGCTCGACCCCAAGACAGCCGCCACCGAACACCTGCTGAAAGCGGCCGCCGCGGCATCGCTCGGCATCGACCCTGAACGCATCAGGCACCTGAGGGTGACAAGACGCTCCATTGACGCCCGCCAGCGCAAGGTGATGGTGGGGCTCTCCGTCAAGGTATGGGCCGACGAAGACCCCTCCGAGAACGAGCTCGCACCCGTCATGCCGGACTACAGGCCGCTTCCGGCCGGAGCCCCGTCGACCGTGGTGGTTGGCGCAGGCCCCGCCGGGCTGTTCGCGGCCCTGAAGCTCATAGAGCTCGGGGTGAAGCCCATACTGCTCGAACGCGGCAAGGATGTAGACTCGAGACGCGTGGACATGGCCATGATATCGAGAGAGAATATCGTAGACCCCGACTCGAACTACTGCTTCGGCGAGGGTGGAGCAGGGGCCTTCTCCGACGGCAAGCTGTATACCCGCAGCAAGAAACGCGGCCCGGTAGACAAGATACTCAACATCCTTGCTGCCCACGGCGCGCCATCGGACATACTCGCCGACGCACACCCGCACATAGGCACGGACAAGCTCCCGAAGGTCATCAAGGCGATACGCGAGAGAATCTGCCGATGCGGAGGCGAGGTGAGATTCTCGGCCCGCGTGACAGGGCTTGTCATCGAGGGGGGCAAAGTGACAGGAGCCGTCACCAAGGACGGAGAGAAATTCGACGGCCCCGTCATCCTTGCCACCGGCCACTCGGCGCGGGACATCTACCATATGCTCTCCGATGCGGGCATATCCATGGAGCCCAAGGGGCGGGCCGTAGGCGTGCGTCTCGAGCACCCGCAGGAGCTGATCGCCCGCATACGATACCACTCGCCCGAAGGGCGCGGCAAGTATCTGCCCGCGGCTGAATACACGATGCTGACGCGCGTCGACGGGCGCGGTGTCTACTCGTTCTGTATGTGCCCCGGCGGCTTCATCATCCCGGCGGCGAGCGCGGAGGGACAGCTTGTGGTCAACGGTATGTCGCCCTCGAACCGCGGCACACGATGGGCCAACTCGGGCATGGTGGTGGAAATCCTGCCCGAAGATATCCCGGACGGCGAGAACGACAAGGAGACCGTCCTGAAGATGATGCGCTTCCAGGAGCGGATCGAGAGAGCCTTCTGGGAAGAGGCCGGAAGGACCCAGAACGCACCCGCACAGCGCATGACCGACTTTGTGAGCTCGAGGCCGTCAGAGACACTCCCGGCAACATCATACCCGCCGGGCATACATCCGGCACGCATAGACCGCCTGCTGCCAAGAGGCATTGCAAGGAGGCTGCAGGAGGGATTCAAGGAGTTCGGGCGCAAGAACAAAGGCTTCCTGACGCCAGACGCGGCGCTGATAGGGGCGGAGACACGCACATCCTCGCCCGTACGCATACCCCGCGAGAACGAATCTCTGAGACACATAGGGACCGAAGGTCTCTATCCCTGCGGCGAAGGCGCCGGATATGCCGGAGGCATTGTATCGGCCGCCATCGACGGCGACAGGGTGGCTGAGGCTGTAGCCGAGGCCAAGATGGCAGGGCGCCAGCCAGCCGTCTGAAAGCGCCGAGAACCGTTTATTTGCATAGAAAAACAAGGCCGGACCGAAATACGCG
>JAIDJD010000457.1 GCA_029052375.1 Duncaniella sp.
GGGGTGTGCCGTTGTACTTGCTCTGTGTCACGAGTATGCGGCGCGAGACCACCTTGCTCTGCACTTCCTCCCAGTCCATCTCTATCTTATGGCCGACCACCGATGTGAACTTGACAGCGTCGTTGGGGTCGAGAACCACAAAAATCTTGTCTCCGACGTGGAGCTCGGTCTTGGATGTGGGTATCACCACCTTGCCGTCGGCACCCATGAGACGGCTCACGACAAAGTCGCAATCGAGCACCTCGTGGAGCTCGAAGAGGCTCTTGCCGTCTATGAGAGTGTTGGTCACCTCATAGCTGATGATGAGAGGCTTGCGCTGAGAGCTCTCGATCTCGTCCTGAATCTTCTGTATCTCGTCGTCGGGGTTGATCTTGTACACAGCCTTGAGGAGCAGCATGGTGGCGATGATGCCGAGGACGCCGATGGGATAGGCCGCCGCATAGGCCATGGACATGGTGTTGATGGCCTCTGTGGTGCCTGCGGCCTGCTGGGCCGCGGCAAGGCCGGGAGTATTGGTCACCGCGCCCGACATGACGCCCACAAGGGCCGAGATGTCGCCGCCGCCGTCTATGTAGTAGATGGCGAGGACTATGGCGACGTCGAGGGCTATCATCAGCACCGCGAGGGCATTGAGAAGCACACCTCCTTTCTTGAACGAGGAGACGAAGCCGGGGCCCACCTGGATACCGATGGCGAAAATGAAGAGGATGAGGCCGAACTCGCGCACAAACTTGAGCACCTCGGCATTTACCACATACCCGAAGTGGCCCATGATGATGCCGACAAACAGCACAAAAGTGACGCCGAGCGAGACGCCGCCGATCTTCATTTTCCCGAGAAAGATGCCTGAAGCTATCACGAAGGAGTAGAGCACGAGGGTGCTCGCCAGCTCCGTGTGTCCGGGGCCGAGAAGGTTAATTAGCCATTCCATATATTATAGATTACAATTCTTAGTCACCTTAGAGCGGTTGAAGACGTTGATGTCCTGTATGTTGCGGTCTTTCCAGCAAGGCGTTGCCGTACATCGGCAAGAGGCTCCCCCAACGAGAGCACAAAGGTACGAATTATTTTTCAGATTTAGGGCCACATCTACCTAAATATTATTCGGACAGCGCAAGAACCTTGGATGAGCCTTGGAAGAGGGTTGCGGGCCAACATTCAAGAACGAAGTGCAAAAATTTCGTTCTGAATAGCCCTACAAATTTTTGACGTTCGAGACTTAATGGCG
>JAIDJD010000458.1 GCA_029052375.1 Duncaniella sp.
TCTGACCCCTTCAGCCATCCCCGCCGCCGTCATCACCCCCGACACAACAGCCACCGTCGGCCCAGGCCGCCCATGGAGGCTGTGAGATGAGATAGGATTAATAGAAAAATCAATCCCACTTTCACGTTATTGTGTTGAAAGTGGGATTGATTTGTATTGTTGTCAATTTTGACTTTCGTTTAGAAGAACTTCTACTTCTTGTTTCAGTATCGGCAGGTGTCTCACTACTATGCCCCACATTATAGCATCTGTGACACTGTCATACGCATGGATTACATAGTTGCGGGTGTCCACAATGCTTCTTGCCGCTGTGATCTTAATCTCTGGCTCTTGTTTTAAAATGCGGTTCATAGCCTCGCCAATAATCGTGACATTCCGTTCGACAGCCCGTTTCAGGCATATGTCAGCCACATATACATCGTATCTCAGAGGTCTTATCTCAAAAAAGCCCTCAATCTCAACGATTGCTCTGAATATATCTTCAAGGCTTTTGCTTAACTGACGCTCCATAATAGTCTGCGTGTCTCATCAACTTCTGCTCTGAAAAAGCGGTTGGTGATAGAGTTGTTGATTACCATATCCACTTTGCGTCCTACAACCTCTTCCATAGCGTGGATGAAACTGAAAAAATGGTCGGCAAAGTCAAGCAAATCAATCTTTTCTTCCTGGAACTCAACAATAAAATCAACATCGCTCTTGTCTGTAAACCGAGGCGTAAGGACAGATCCGAACACCCATAGTTTATCTACCTTATACCTTCGGCATAAGGCTATAATCCTCTCCATATTGAGTTCTATAAGATTCATATGGCAAAGATAGCGAATACAATTGACAAAAACAAACTTGCCGCCTTCGTCCTGACGGGTGTTCAGGTATTGTATCGGGATGCAGGCTAAAGAGTCTTAAATAGAGCATTGCCGTTGCCCTTTGTTATGTTTTTTTTGCTTTTCGGGGGTGGCTGATTAACAAAATAGTTCTTAACTTTGCATCTTGAAACCAACGGCTCTGCCCACGGGCGTCCGTCCCATTCATCGTTTATGACCAGACATTCTCCCTTATACTTCATCCTCAGCCTGTTGATGGCAGGCATTGCGGTCGGGTGCAACTCTGATTCGGAGGTTGTGTCGCTAGACAACAACTACGTCAACTGTGCCGTCACCGGGTTCAGCCTCCAGCGCGACGACAGCGTGGCCTATCGCCTTGACTCTGTCTACTTTGCCATCGACCTCGTAAAGGCCGAGATTTTCAATGCCGACTCGCTCCCCGTGGGCACCGATGTGTCGGCCATTCTTGTCAAGGTCTCCACCGAGTCGGCAAAGGAGTGCAACATCACCTATCCGGTGAGGAACGAAGACCGCGACACCACAGTCAACCTCATCAAGTCGCCCAACGACTCGGTCAACTTCTCAAAGGGCGACGTCAAGCTCGAGATAGTCTCGTACAACGGCCTTGCCAAGCGCGAGTATACCGTCAGGCTCAATGTCCACAAAGAGGTGCCCGACACACTCACCTGGGACCCCGAGACATTCCGTCCCCTCAATCCCTCGCTCGCCTCGGTCACAGCCCAGAAGACCATAGAATGGAGGGGCGCAGTCTACAACTTCGCCACAGACGGCAACGCCGTCAGGATGCGCTGGAGCGAGACATGGGAGGGCGCCTTCAGCGAGGCATCGGTGTCGCTCCCCGCAGGCGGACGCATCGAGACCCTCACGCCCGCCGGCGACAAGCTCTGCTGTCTCGCGGCCGACGGCACCCTCTTCTATACCGCCGACTGTCTCGGCTGGACCCGCTCGGACGTCAGGATGCACCATGTCTACGGCGAGTATGACGGCATGGCCATAGGCGCTGTCAGGGACGCGGACGGATGGAAGTCTGTGACATACCCCTCCACGACATCCAAGGCGCTCCCCGAGGGATGCCCCGTGTCAGGGACAAGCCAGATGGTGCAGTTTGTCAGCAAGTGGAACGTCTCACCCACGGCCATCGTTGTGGGCGGACGCGACGCCAAGGGCGAGCTCACAGGCGAGGCCTGGGCCTATGACGGCACCTCCTGGGGCCGCCTCAGCTCGTCGCCCTTCCTCGAGGTGGAGGATGCCGTCATCTTCCCCTACAAGACTCCCAAGGTAGACGCGGCCTCGTGGCGCGTGACAGAAGAGTCTGTCCTTGTGATGATGACCGGACGTGTGCCCGACACGTCGGGCAAGATGTACATGAACGGCACGGCGTATGTATCTCCCGACTTCGGCATCACATGGCGCAAGGCGGCAGACACTTTCCAGCCCTCGGACGACTTCCCTGCGGTCTCCGGCGCACAGGCCTATGTCATCGACCAGAAGATAAGCATAGACAAGCCCTATCCTTCGGCGCCCGCGCGCGTCACGGCCCCCGTCACAGAATGGGAATGTCCCTATATCTATATATTCGGCGGAGTTGACTTCAACGGCAGGCTCGTGGACACATACCGCCGCGGCGTCATCAACCGTTTCGCCTTCCGTCCTGTATATTGAACCCCTTCTCTCCTCATAGAACAGTGGCTATCGGAACATCTGTCAAGTGTCTGGCGTTCTCGCTCCTCCTCGGCCTCGCGGCGGGGGAGGCCTCTGCCCAGGCTGTGGCCGCGCCCGAAGAATACAAGTTCGACATAGGCGTCGGCGCCGGTGTCTCGGGCTATCTCGGCGACGCCAACGAGACAGCCTTGTTCGGAGATCCGGGGGTGGCTTTCAACGCCTCGTTCCGCTACCTCGCCAATGCCCGCCTGGCCATACGCGGCCTCTTCACGGTCAATTCGCTGGCCGGAAACACGGCCGACATGGAGAATGTCCTGCCGCTCGGACAGCCCGTCGAATTCCACTCTACGGTCTATGGCCTCGAGTGCCGCGGCGAGTTCAACTTCTTCAACTACGGCATGGGAGAGAGCTACAAGCAGATGCGCCGCTGGACCCCCTACCTGGCCCTCGGCGTGGGCGTCGGGCTCGCCTCGACAGGCGACGGCACGTATGCCGCCCTGAGCCTCCCCATGGGCGCCGGCATCAAGTTCAAGGCCCGGCCGCGCCTCAATCTCGGCCTCGAGTTCTGCATGACCAAGCTCTTCACAGACAAGGCAGACGCCGATGCTCTCGCCGACCCCTACCATATCAAGAGCTCGTTCCTTAAGAACACAGACTGGACATCGTCCGTCGTTTTTTCGATTTCATACGAGTTTGGCCGCCGGTGCGTGGCCTGCAACAGGCTCGACTGACATAAACCTCGCCTCCTCAGACCTCAATCCATCATCACATCACCCAGTCATGAACATCAACGACATAGACCCTGAACGCCTCCCGCGCCACGTGGCCGTCATCATGGACGGCAACGGCCGCTGGGCACAGCGCCGCGGACTGCCACGCAGCCACGGCCATGCCGAAGGGGTCAACACCGTCCGCCGCATCACCGAGGCCGCCTCAGAGCTCGGCATAGGATATCTGACGCTCTACACCTTCTCGACCGAGAACTGGAACCGTCCCAAAGAGGAGGTCGACGCCCTCATGCACCTCATAGTCATGGCCATCGAGCGCGAGACCCCCGACCTTATCCGCAACAATGTCCGCCTGGGAATGATAGGAGACATCTCGCGCCTGCCCGACGAGGCACGTAAGCGCCTCGAGAAGTGTATGGCCGACACCTCGGCCTGCACGGGCCTCACGCTGACGCTGGCCCTCAGCTACTCATCGCGCTGGGAGATAACGCGCGCCGCGCGCCTCTTTGCCGAGGATGTGGCCGCCGGGCGCCGCAACCCCGCCGAGATGGACGACGAGACATTCGCCTCATACCTCGCCACTGCCGGGATGCCTGACCCCGACCTGCTGATACGCACGGGCGGAGACCACCGCGTCAGCAACTACCTGCTCTGGCAGATAGCATATGCCGAGATTGTCGTCACAGACAATTTCTGGCCCGACTACTCACGCGAAGACTTCTTCAAGGCCGTCTACGACTATCAGAACCGCGAACGCCGCTTTGGCCTCACCTCCGATCAAATCAAATGATGCCCACTCTGAAAATGAAGCGCACCCTAAACACCTATATGCTCAGGCTCGCCCTGCTCGTGGCTATGATGCTCCCCTTCGGGGCAGGACGCCTCGGCGCACAGCTCCCCACAGATACCATAATCAACCCCACAGTGCTGTTCAAGGGGCTCCCGAAGACCTATGAGATAGCCGGGATACGTATCTCCGGTGCAGACAACTACGAGGACAAGAACATCCTCTCCTATGCTGGAATCAAGGTTGGAGACCGCATAACGATACCCGGACAGGAGCTCAACGACGCCTCGCGCCGCCTCTGGCGCCAGGGCCTCTTCTCCAACATATCCATCTCGGTCGACAAGGTGGCCGGCAACAAGGCATGGCTCGCCATCAACCTGCGCACACAGCCCCGCATAGACGAGATACGCTATGAGGGCATCAGGAAGAGCGAGCAGAAAGACCTCGACGAAGCCCTACAGCTCCGCAAGGGCAGCCAGATATCGCAGAACATCGTCAACCGTGCCAAGCAGATAATCACCAAGTATTACTCGGGCAAGGGATTCGGCAACGCCCAGGTGGACATCGACCTCATAGAGAGCCTCTCGGCCCCCAACGACGTGATAGTCAATATCCGCGTCAACAAGAACGACAAGGTCAAGGTCCACAAGATATACATCGAAGGCAACGAGGTGATCTCGGACAAGAAGCTCCAGTGGTCGGCCCTCAAGAAGACCAACGAGAGCGGCAAGCTGCTCAACCTCTTCCGCCAGAAGAAGTTTGTCGAGAGCGACTATGAGGACGACCTCAAGCGCATCATACAGAAGTACAACGAGATGGGCTACCGCGACGCGGTCATCGTCTCGGACTCCGTAGTGCCTTACGACGACAAGCAGGTAGACGTCTACATCACCGTCGAGGAGGGCAAGAAATATTACATCAACGACATCACCTGGGTAGGCAACACCATCTACAACACCGAGAACCTCAACGCTGTCCTCGGCATCGAGAAGGGAGACGTCTACAACCAGAAGCTGCTCGCCAAGCGCACCACCGAGGACGACGACGCCATAGCCAACTACTATATGGACCGCGGCTATCTCTTCTTCAACCTCGTGCCCATTGAGAAGAATGTCAACGGAGACTCCATCGACCTCGAGATGCGCATCATCGAAGGCCCCCAGGCCCGCATCAACAACGTGATAATCAACGGCAACGACCGCCTCTACGAGAAGGTCATCCGCCGTGAGCTGCGTGTCAAGCCCGGCGAGCTCTTCTCCAAGACAGACCTCATGCGCTCGGCCCGAGAGATAGCCATGACCGGACACTTCGACCCCGAGAACATGGACATCCGCCCCGAGCCCAACGAGGAGGACGGCACCGTCGATATCCTCTTCAACCTCACCTCCAAGAGCAACGACCAGTTTGAGTTCTCGCTCGGCTGGGGCCAGACGGGCATCATCGGCAAGGTGGCCATCAAGTTCACCAACTTCTCCATCAAGAACCTCTTCTATCCCAACTCCTACCGCGGCATCATACCCCAGGGCGAGGGACAGCAGTTCACCATCTCGGCCCAGACCAACGCCCGCTACTATCAGGCCTACTCTGTATCGTTCCTCGATCCCTGGTTTGGCGGCAAGCGTCCCAACTCGCTCTCTGTCTCGGCCTACTACAGCCGCCAGACAGGCGTCAACTCGTCTTACTACAACAGCCGCTACATGAGCAATCTGGCCGGAATGTATGGCTACGGATACGGCTACAACAACGGCTACAACGACTATTACAACTCGGCCTACGAGGACGCCTACGACCCCAACAAGTATCTCCAGATGCTCGGCGTCAATGTCGGCTTCGGCAAGCGTCTCAGCTGGCCTGACGACCTCTTCACATTCCAGGCCGAGCTGGGCTACAACTGGTATCACGTCAAGAACTGGGCCTACCTCATCAATATGCAGAACGGTACGTCCAACTCTCTCGTGCTCGGCCTGACGCTCTCGCGCAACTCGATAGACAATCCCCAGTACACCCGCACGGGCTCTATCTTCACGCTCGGCCTCCAGCTGACGCCCCCCGCCTCGCTCTTCGGCAAGAAGGACTGGCGCAAGCTCTCGATGGAGGACACCGACGAGGCCCACCAGCAGCTCTACCACTGGGTGGAATACTGGAAGCTCAAGTTCCAGAGCAAGACCTACACACCGCTCAACTCGGTAGACTCCAAGTACACCCTCGTGCTCATGACCCGCGCCGACATCGGCCTGCTCGGCTCGTACAACAAGTATCTGCGCTCGCCCTACGAGACATTCTATGTCGGCGGCGACGGTATGTCGGGCTCCTACACCTACGCCCAGGAGACCATCGCCCTGCGCGGCTACGACAACGGCCAGTTCACCCCCTACCGTCTCGGCGGCGGACGCGCCTACACACGCTTCGGCGTCGAGCTCCACTTCCCCTTCCTGCTCCAGCCCTCCACCACCATCTACGGCCTCGCCTTTGCCGAGGGCGGCAACGCATGGCACAGCGTCAAGGACTTCAATCCCTTCGACATCAAGCGCTCGGCCGGAGCCGGTGTCCGCATCTTCCTCCCCATGGTGGGCATGATGGGCATCGACTGGGCCTACGGTTTCGACAAGGTCTTCGGAGAGAAGGGCGGCTCGCACTTCCACTTCATACTCGGCCAGGAGTTCTGATCTCTGACTGCCGGCGTACCTGACACACCGGGAGGGGCCAAAAGCTTGTCACAGTTAAACTTTCGGCCTCTCCCGTTGTCTATAAGATATACGCGCCTTCCCGGCAGAGGGGGTGCAGATCTCAAGTTTTCAAAAACAATCGCTAAGACTTACAAAACAGACAGACCTATGAATCGACTCATAATCACAGCCCTCATACTGGTGGCCGGGTGGCTCGGAGCCTCCGCGCAGAAGTTTGCCCTCGTCGACATGGACTATATCCTCGGCTCGATACCCTCCTACGAGATGGCCAACGAACAGCTCAACCAGCTCTCCCAGCGCTGGCAGAAGGAGGTCGAGGCCGTGGCCAAGGAGGCCGAGACCCTCTACAAGAACTATCAGAACGAGATGGTCTTCCTGACCGACGAGCAGAAGAAGAAAAAGGAGGCCGAGATTGTGGCCCGGGAGAAGAATGCCGCCGAGCTGCGCCAGAAATACTTCGGGCCCGACGGCGAGCTTTACAAGAAGCGCCAGAGCCTCATGAAGCCTATACAGGACGACGTCTACAATGCTGTCAAGAAGGTCAGCGAGGAGCGCGGATACCAGTGTATCTT
>JAIDJD010000459.1 GCA_029052375.1 Duncaniella sp.
AATCGACCATCTGGTTCCTTACGATAATAATGGCGCTGCCCATTGCCGGCCACCTGTATGTGCAGATTACATACATGGCCAACATGAAGAGGATGCGCGACGACCAGTTTGACGAAGGCGTCAAGCGGTCGCTCTATGCCGTCACTACGCGCCTGGAGCAGGACGAGGCCAAGCACTTTCTCGAGGAGGACCTCCTGAGCATCGACGTCACCCCCATGGGGCGCACCGGCAAGGATGCCTCCGTCGGCATAAGCAACAAATTCTCGACCCCCGAGGGCATCAGCTACGACCTCAGCCTCAGCATGAACGTAGACCGCCGCGCCATCACCCCCTCGATGCGCGAGCTGCTCCGGGGCAAGTATGTCTACCAGAAGGGGCTGCTCGACGAGGTGATACTCAACATCATCAACCAGTCCAGCTCGCGCCCCATAGCCGAGAGGGCAGACTCGGCCGAGGTGCGCCGCTACCTGCGCTCCGAGCTCGATAACAACGGGCTGACCCTCCCGTTCGAGTATGCCGTCGTCAACAGGGTGGGGGCCTTTGTCTACCGCTCGCCCGGCTTCAGCCCCGAGACAGCGGCCGGGGCCGACGTCTTTGTGCAGACCCTCTTTCCCAACGACCCCAAGAACAAGATATACTATCTCAAGGTCTACTTCCCCACCGAGAACGAATACATCTTCGACTCGATAAAGCTGATGATACCCGCCTTCATCTTCACCTTCATCCTCCTGGTCACCTTCGTCTGCACCATCATCATGGCCTTCAGGCAGAAGAAGCTCACTGAGATGAAGAATGACTTCATCAACAACATGACCCACGAGTTCAAGACCCCCATATCGTCCATCTCCCTGGCCGCCCAGATGCTCAACGACAACGCCGTGCTCAAGTCGCCCACCAT
Source organism: Duncaniella sp. (assembly GCA_029052375.1). Classification (GTDB taxonomy): domain Bacteria; phylum Bacteroidota; class Bacteroidia; order Bacteroidales; family Muribaculaceae; genus Duncaniella. Next base: position 899 of record JAIDJD010000459.1, read on the forward strand.
GCTGGCCCACATCTCCAACGTCATCGGCGACGAGACCAAGCGCCTGCGCTTCCAGGTGGAGAAGGTGCTTCAGATGTCGATGTTCGACCGCCAGCGCTCCACGCTCCGCCTCCAGGAGGTGGACGCCGACAAGGTGATAGGCGGCATAGCCTCCACATTCAAGCTCAAGGTAGAGCGTTACGGAGGCCGCATCACCACCAGCCTCGCCGCCGCCGACCCCGTGGTCAATGTCGACGAGATGCACTTCACCAACGTCATCTTCAACCTCCTCGACAACGCCGTCAAGTACAGGCGCGAGGACACCCCCCTGGAGCTCCACGTGGCCACCCGCAACGTCCGCTCGCACTCGCGCGAGATGCTCGAGATATCCGTCTCTGACAACGGCATAGGCATACGCAAGGACGACCTGAAGAAGATATTTGAGAAATTCTACCGCGTATCCACCGGCAACCGCCACGACGTCAAGGGATTCGGCCTCGGGCTGGCATACGTCAGGAAGATCGTGGACGAGCTCGGAGGCCAGATAGTGGTCGAGAGCGAGCTCGGGACAGGAACGAAATTCATAATAACATTACCCATAACCCACAAGTAAAGGAGATAAAACTATGGAAGAACGTTTGCGCATACTTTTGTGCGAGGACGACGAGAACCTCGGAATGCTGCTCCGCGAGTATCTGCAGGCCAAGGGCTACAACGCCGACCTCTACGCCGACGGCGACGCCGGATACAAGGCCTTCCTCAAAGGCAAGTATGACCTCTGCGTCCTGGATGTCATGATGCCCAAGAAAGACGGCTTTGCCCTGGCTCAGGAAATCCGCACCGTCAACTCGGAGATACCCATCATATTCCTCACCGCCAAGTCGCTCAAGGAGGATATCCTCGAGGGCTTCAAGATCGGAGCCGACGACTACATCACCAAGCCCTTCTCGATGGAAGAGCTCGTCTTCCGCATCGAGGCCATCCTGCGCCGCGTCAAGGGCAAGAAGGGCAAGGAGGTCACCATGTACAAGATAGGCAAGTTCACCTTCGACACACAGAAGCAGGTGCTTGTCATCGACGACAAGGTGACCAAGCTCACCACCAAGGAGAGCGAGCTCCTCAGCCTGCTCTGCGCCCACGTCAACGAGATACTCGAGCGCAACTTTGCCCTCAAGACCATCTGGATAGACGACAACTACTTCAACGCACGCTCCATGGACGTCTACATCACCAAGCTGCGCAAGCACCTCAAGGAAGACCCCTCCATCGAGATCATCAACATCCACGGCAAGGGATACAAGCTCATAGCCCCC
>JAIDJD010000046.1 GCA_029052375.1 Duncaniella sp.
CTGGGGATATAAGCACAAACCTAAGACAGCAACCCCGGAAGCGGGTTGCACGGAACCGGGAGGAGAGAATACGCACGACACCTAACTCTTCTCCATCCAAGCCATCCAATCGCCATCGTATGCTGTTCGGCCTTTTTGCTCCGTTCAACCCACTTCCGGGGTTGTTTTTAGGGGTGGTCGCTTAACCCCAGGGAGGCTTGGCTCCGACTGCGTCTGCGCCAAACCACCCTGGGGCTTCCTCTATATTGCCCCTTCCGGGGCAAATACCCAAACTCCAATCTAATCCCAAACCCGAAGGTGTGACAGAGCAAACACCCCCGCCCCGGAAGTGCATTGCTCAGACCACGCCAATCCAAACGTGGGGAGACCGTACAGAACAAGCACCCCCCTGCCCCGGAAGGGGCAGAACTGAGGAAACCCCAGGGTGGATTGGCGCAGACGCAGTCGGAGCCAAGCCTCCCTGGGGATATAAGCACAAACCTAAGACAGCAACCCCGGAAGCGGGTTGCACGGAACCGGGAGGAGAGAATACGCACGTTCAATTCTCAATTCTCATCTTTCCATTCTAAATTCTCAATTCCCAATTCTCAATTTTCAATTCTCATTTTTTTTCATTATCTTTGTCAAGAATATACCTAAAACAACCTGTCAATCAGAATCATGAAAAAAATCACAGCCTCTCTGGCCGCTATGATGCTGGCCTCCGGGTCTATGTGGGCACTGCCGACCATCGAGAAAAAGCTCGACCGCGGCGTGGTAGCCGTCAAGACCACCTCGGGCACATTTGTTTCGTGGCGCTCTCTTGTCACAGACAACCCGGCCATGACATTCGACGTCTATCGCGACGGCACCAAAATCAACTCCGAACCCATCACCGCCGGCACAAACATCCAGGACAAAGACGGCAAGGCCGGCTCCAAGTATGTAGTCAAGGCCATAGTCGACGGCACCGTAGTGGAGACCTCGCCTGAGGCCGCCGCCGAGGCCGAGGTCTACCGCCGCCTCCACCTCGACCGCCCCACAGGCTCGGGCTGCACCTATACCCCCAACGATATGTCTGTTGGCGACGTAGACGGCGACGGCAAGTACGAGCTCTTTGTCAAGTGGGACCCCTCGAACTCTCACGACAACTCGGAGCACGGCAAGACCGGCAAGGTCTATATAGACTGCTATACCCTCGAGGGCCAGAAGCTCTGGCGCATAGACATGGGCCAGAATATCCGCGCCGGCGCACACTACACCCAGTTCATGGTGGCCGACTTTGACGGCGACGGCAAGGCCGAGATGATAGTCAAGACCGCTCCCGGCACCATCGACGGCACAGGCAAGCCGGTGCTGATGGGCTCGGACAAGGCTACAGACAACTATGTCAACTCCAATGGCCACGTAATCTCCGGCCCCGAGTATCTCACCGTCTTCAACGGCCAGACCGGCGCCGAGATACACACCATAGCCTACAATCCCCCCCGTACCATACATCCCCAGAACAAGACAGAGCAGGGATGGGGCGACGATTACGGCGGCCGTTCCGAGCGCTATCTGGCCGGCGTGGCATATCTCGGCGGGCCCAACCCCTCGGCTGTGATGTGCCGCGGCTACTATACCCACTCCTATCTCTGGGCTGTTGACTTCGACGGCTCCACGCTCAAGGAGCGCTGGCTACACGCCTCCACCACCAAGGGCCAGGGCGCCTACGGCGAGGGCGCACACTCGCTGACCATCGGCGACGTGGATGGCGACGGCTGTGACGAGATAGTCTACGGCGCCGCCTGCATCGACCATGACGGCTCTCTGCTCTACCGCACCGGCGGCGGCCACGGCGACGCACTCCACCTGGGCGACTTCGACCCCGACCGCGAAGGCTATGAGGTATTCATGGTGCATGAGGAGACAGGCTCGGCCTACAAGTACGACGCCGAGTTCCGCGACGCCAAGACCGGCAAGATAATCTGGAGCATCAAGCAGAGCGGCCACGACATAGGCCGCGGCCTCGTGGCCGACCTCTCGCCCGAATGGCACGGATACGAGTGCTGGCCCGGGACATACTACGGCACGGGACAGAAGGGCAACGCCACATTCGACTGCAAGGGCAACCTCCTCGTCAACAAGCGCCCCTCGACCAACTTCCGCATCTATTGGGACGGCGACCTGCTGGACGAGGTGTTTGACGGATGCTATGACAGCGGCCTGGGCAGGTCGGAGCCCGTCATAGAGAAGCGCTCGGCCAACCTCAACACCTCCACCAAGCTGATGAGCTTCGGCGACGGCCAGAGCTGCAACACCACCAAGGGCACTCCCTGCCTCCAGGCCGACATCCTCGGCGACTGGCGCGAGGAGGTGATACTGTGGGACTACAAGAACCCCGCAGACATCATGATCTTCACCACCACAATCCCCACGGCCTACCGCGTCCCCTGCCTCATGCAGGACCACAACTACCGCCTGGCCATCGCATGGCAGAACACCGCCTACAACCAGCCCCCTCACCTCGGCTACTATCTCTACGACACCTACAACCTCGACCCCATGCTTGTGGTCACCGAGGGCGCCATGACACAGACCGTCGAGACAGGCTATCCCATACAGACCATCAAGGGCTACTGGGACCGCTGCGACGACATCATCACCGCCAACCTCCCCAAGGGCCTCTCGCTCGCCAAGGACATGGAGGCCAAGACCTTCACAATCTCAGGCACACCCGAGGCCGTCGGCACCTACAAGTTCAAGGTAGGCACCACAGGCGGCGTGGGCAGCATGGTGATGCGCACCTTCACCATCACCGTGGTGGAGAGCGTCGAGCTGACCCGCGTGGCCCACTTCTCGTTTGACCAGGTAGGCGCCACCGTCACCAACCACATCCATGGCGAGGCCACCGCACACGGCACACCCTCGGCCGCCGAGGGCAAGGCCGCAGGCGCCATCAGCTTCAACGGCACCACCGACTACCTGACACAGGCCGCCTACGACAAACTGCAGATGGGCGCCCAGAGCTTCACCATCGAGTTTCTCTTCAGCTCTACCGACGATGCCGCATATATGCTCCACAAGGGCTCTACCACCTCGGCCGACGCCCCGGGCGCCACAGGCAACTGGATAGGCCTCGAGTACAAGGGGGGCAATCTGAAGTTTGCCGTCGACGACGACGCACAGAAGAGCGAGGCCACAGCCGCCGGCTCGGGCTACTTCGACGGCAAGTGGCACCACGCAGTGCTTGTCCGCGACACTGACGCCAAACAGCTCCGCATATACGTGGACGGCTCGCTGGTGGCCGAGGCCACAGACGCCACAGGCGCCGTCAACGACAACAACGAAGACCTCGTGATAGCCAACGTCAACAACAAGTTTGACAACTTCTATGCCGGCCTCATGGACGACTTCTCCATCTATACCGGAGCCATGACCGCCAACAAGGTGGCCGAGCACTTCCAGAGCTACAACGAGTCCGGCATCGTAGAGATGCCCGGCGCCTCGGACGCACCCAAGAAGCTGACCCTCGTCGACGCCGAGACAGGCAGGATAGCCGCCACAGGCATGGGCGAGCCCGAGAACGTCACATCCAAGGCCGCTCCCGGCATCTACATCCTGGTGATAGAGCAGGGCAATACCCGCTATATCTCCAAGATACGCATCTGATACGATACTGAAATTATATCCATGACACCGGGGCGGCCCCCAGCAGAGGCCGTCCCGGTTTTTTTCGGGCCGCTGGTACGGCACGGAAATAACGGCGTCCCGACAGAGAGATACTGCCGGGACGCCATTGTCATTTACATTAGTCAGAAATCAGCGATAGTCAGCAAAGCGGTCCTGAAGCTTCTTGCGGGCAAAGAAGATGCGGCTCTTGACTGTGCCGAGGGGGAGAGACATCTTCTCGGCAATCTCGTTGTACTTGTAGCCGGCCACGTGCATCGAGAAGGGGATGCGATAGTCGTCAGACATGGCGTTGATAGCGTCTGTAATCTCGCCTGCGCCGTAAGAGCCTTCGGGGGTGGCGAGTCCGGAGTCTTGCGAGAGGTTCAGGTGGTAGAGGTCTTCGGTCTGGTCGACAACAGTGGCGTTGCGCGAGGCACGGCGATAGTTGTTGATGAAGATGTTGCGCATTATGGTGAACACCCATCCTTTGAAGTTGGTGTTCTCGGCATACTTATCCTCATTGTCGAGGGCCTTGAGGGTGGTATCCTGCAGGAGGTCGTATGCGTTGTCGCGGTTGGAGGTCAGCATATACGCGAAGTTGAGCATATTTGCCTGGAGGGCCATGAGCTTGCTCTGAAATTCCTGAGATGCCATAGTGGATATGTTTTTAGGTGGTCTGTGATGAGTTGTTGTTGTCGTCAGGTCTTTTTCCTTCTGACATTGCAAAGATATAAAGCCCCTCGTGCGGGCGCAAGTTTTTGTGGCAAATTTATTGACAGGATTATTGATAATATTCTTATTACACTGATTATCAGCATTTTTATTTGTAGAGATTTTGTTACAATCGTGTTACAGCCAACAGAATTGTTACAACAATCGGTTCATGGCAGAAGGCTCCCCACCCCCCGGCCGCGGATATGTTAGTGTAACTTCGAACACCTTAGGCAGGAAGCGGCCCACCATAAGGACGCCTCTCGCGAGGCTTATTTGTTTATGTTCTCTCCCCACCCCACTCTCCACGTCTCCGACGTTTCAAGTGGGGATACACATAAAGACAGGCCTCCGGCCCTTGGAATGAAGAATGGGGAATTGAGAATGGAAAGTTGAGAATTGAGAATTTAGAATTAATGGGGAATTGGAGAATGAGAAACCATCCGGAATCACGTAAGTTCTCGACTTGTAATGCCATTCCAAGGGCCGGAGGCCCGTCTTTATGTGTATCCCCACTTGAAACGTCGGAGACGTGGAGAGTGGGGTGGGATGTCACGCCCTATAATAAAGCCTCGCGAGAGGCGTATTTATGGTATCAACTTGCATATGAATCAAAAGATTATACCTATCTTTGCCAATAATACCATTGCCATGAGTAAAGTCTGTATGCTCCACCACATTGTGTTTGCCACAAAGAATCGTGAAAATACCCTCCCCGACGGTGTGAGGGATGACCTGTACAGGCTAATATGGAATTTCTTCATTGGCCACAACTGCAAACTGATACGTATAGGTGGCATAGAAAACCATATCCATATCTTGGTAGACCTGAATCCTATGACAGCACTTGCCACTCTGATGCAGGAACTAAAATCCATCACAAGCATATGGCTTAAACGTGATGCCAGATTTCCAGACTTCAAAGGATGGTGCAAGGAATATTTTGCTGACTCCCTTTCTTGGAAGGAGAAAGATGGGGTTATTGAATATATCAAGAATCAGACAGAACACCATAAAACAGTCTCATTGGATAATGAGTTCGTTCGGATATTCCAAAATTCCGGCCAATATTACCATCCTAACGACCTCAAATAGGTTGCCATAAATACGCCTCGCGAGAGGCGTATTTATGGCAACAAAAAAATCTCCCAGCCACGTATGGCCGGGAGATTGTGATTTTTTATACCTATAATTACTTTGTCACCTTGACGTTCTCGATCACGAAGTTTTCGACGTTGGAGGGGTCGAGTGCGGGATTGGGAGCAGTGGCGGTGATGTCGCGGAAGGTGAAGTCTTTGAGTGTGTAGAAGTCAGTCTTCTTGTCCTTGTAGAAGTCTCGTGTACACTTGAGGTCGCCGTTGATGAAGGTGACGTTCGTAACGCCCGACGCAGGCATGGGGTCGCGCTCTACCTTGTTGAAGAACTGGGTCCAGGTCTGAACCTCTACGGCGTTGCGCACCGTGCCCTTGGCGCCGTCGATGAATACGTTGCGGTACTGCTGGGGGGTGTCGGGACGCATCTTGAAGAGCAGGACGTGGAATGTGCCGTCAAACTCGCAGTCTTTCATTATCACGTTGGAGCAGTCCCATGCCTCCGAGCCGAAGGTGACGCCGGCGTTGGTCTTGCCGAAGCGGCAGCGGTCTACGATGACGTTGTTGACGGCGCCGTTGCCGGGGATGGTGTCTACCCATGTGCCCTTGCCGCCCTTGAGGCATACGCCGTCGTCATTGACGTTCATGTAGCACTTGGAGACGAGCACGTCGTTGCAGACGTCGAGGTCGAGGGCGTCGGTCGAGGGGCCCTTGGGATAGCCGTCGGTGGGGGCGAGGATGGTGACGCCGAGATACTTGATGCGCTCGCAGTTGTAGATATGGTTGGTCCAGAAACCCGAGTTGACCATATGGACGTCTGAGACTGTCACATCCTTGGAGTTGGAGATATAGACCATGCGGGGACGGAGAGCCTCGAGGTTGGTGCACTTGCGGTTGACCTTGCGGCGGAGCCAGAACTCGTCGTAGAAGCGGTGGCCGTTGCCGTCGATGGTGCCTTTGCCCGAGATGGTGAATCCGTCACAGCCGTCGGCGTTGACCAGCGCGGCGAAGTAGTCGATGGTCTGGCCTTCGAGACGGGTCTTGACTATCTCGTAATGGGTGATGGCGTCAGACCCTTTGAGCTTTGCGCCCTCCTCGAGGTGGAGGTGTGTGCCCGGACGGAAGAAGAGCGAGCCCGAGAGGAATGTGCCCTTGGGGATGACGATGACGCCGCCGCCGGCAGAGGCGGCCTTGTCGATGACGGCCTGGATGGCGGCTGTCTGGATGAGTGTGGAGTCTCCGGCTGTCACTCCATGTTTCGTGATGTCATACTTCTTGCCAAGCTTGTTGAGCTTAGGGGCCTCGGTCTGGTTGAACCATTCGGGTACAGGAGTACCGTCGGGGAAGACGGTAAACTTGGCCTGGCCTGCAAGGCTGCCTGCCGCGAGTGCGAGGCAAAGGGCGATAGTTTTGAGTTTCATGGATTAATTTTGGATGATAAAGTAAAGTTGTTATTGCGTGTGGAAACCGAACTACAACGCTATTCTCAATTCAGTTTCCGGTCTTCATTTTGAATGCCACCGCATAGAGCCTCATCTGCTTTATCATGGCCAGGAGGCCGTTGGAGCGTGTGGGCGAGAGGTTCTCGCCCAGGCCTATGTCGTTGATGAAGTGGAGGTCGGCATCCCTAACCTCGTCGGGGGTGCGGTTGTCGAGCACCTTGACAAGGAGGGCTATTATGCCTTTGACTATCATGGCATCCGAGTCGGCCTGAAAGTGTATGCGGCCCTCAGGCGTGAGGTCTGCCTGAATCCATACACGGCTCTGGCAGCCCTCTATAAGATTGGCGGGCGTGCGGTATTGCTCGGGGAGCTCGGGGAGGGTGTTGCCCTCGTCTATTATCATTGTGTAGCGGTCCATCCAGTCGTCGACAGAGTTGAACTCGTCGACTATCTCTTCCTGGACCTCTTCTATGCTCTTCATTGAAAGGGGGATGTTATAGATTATTTCTGGGGCATGGGGGCTGTGTTGGGATTCTCCGAGGGACGCACCTTGGCCATGCTCTCCATCAGCTTGCGCAGGTGGATGTCGGGCTGCTTGGCGGCGTCGCGCAGGCGGCGTGCGTTGCCGTTCTGGTTGGGCGAGCCTATGGCGGTCCATGCCATGCGTACTATCTCGCCGGCCTCGGCGTTGGTACAGCGGCCGCGCACGGCAAAGTAGTCGTTCTCGGCCAGCCCACGGAGGTCTCCGTCGGCAATGGCTTGTGCGAGCGCCTTGCCCATGGGGCTCTGCAGCCTGGACAGCGTCCACGAGGCGTTGGAGTTGAGATAGTCGATGTCTGCCTGCTCTTCGGGTGTGGCCGGGCGGACTGCCGCCGGAGCGTCCTGGCCCGTGGCTACGGCGGCAGAGTCTGCCGCCTCGTCCGCAGACACCGCCGAGGCGTCAGCCGAGGCTCCTCCAGAGAAGGCCCACCATGAGCCGAGGCCTATCAGCAGGGCGGCGGCCACGCCGAGCCCAGCGCGGATATACTTCCTGCGGGATGCGGGAGACGTCTCCTCGTCAGAATAGTCATCGTTATCCTCGCCTTCATGGGATTTGCGGGGACCTGTGGGGAGAGTGGCGTCAACGAACGGATGCGGCTCGGCGGCCTCGTCCGAGACATTCTCGAACTTAGGGGCCTGGCGCACGGCCTTGGCCGGCTCTTCTGCCGCGGCGGCAGGGGCGGCGGGCTTGTCCTCGGGCTGCACGGCCTTCTGCTCTGTCCTCGCCTGGGTGCGGAGGTCTACGTTATAGACCTCGCTCTTGTCCTGAGTGGACTGGCGGTAGGCCCTGAATCCGTGGAACGAGCCTGCGTGGAGACGCGTGTACTCGGGCGTGTTCTTGCCCATGCTCAGCTCCTGCTCTATTATGCGGCCGTGGCCGAAGTCGAGGCGCAGCATCACAGTCTGCTCTACGGGCATGAGCTTGAGGTCGAGATTGTCCGTGGCGAGCAGCTCGGCGGTGGTCATCGCAAGCGTCATGGGATGAAACCCTGTCGACTCGACCTTAATCTCCACATCGCCGTCCTCGGGGAGGTCGCGCTCGGTGAGCTCCACATAGGGCTTCATGGTGTTGACGTTGCGGCCGTTGACCGTGATGGTGAACCCCTTGACGGGCGCGCCCTTGGCGTCTGTCACATTCATGCCCACGTGGCGGACAAAGCGCATACCGGTCTGCCTGGCGGTGCGCACCTCCATCGTGGCACCCTTGAGCGAGGCATACGGGCCAGGCTGTCCGGCCACGACAGACTCCTCGACGGGGATATAGCCCTCCTTGGTATAGGTGAGCGTCACCTTGTCGCCGTCGTAGGCGGTCTCGCTCGAGGATGTAACCCCCTCGGGGCAGACTATGCTGTACTGCTTCTTGACAGGCGCTGTGATGCGTGGCATCTTGACGCCGGGGCGGAGGCTTGTCGAGGCGGGCACAACGAGTATGCAGCGATAGCCGTCATACTCGGGCTGGCCTGGAAAAGCGAATATGGCCTGGAGCTCGGAGGGAGAGACAAAGGTGCGGTATGCGGCTTCGGCCGGGGCCGAATCGTCGTCGGCTGAGGGCTGGCGCCACTCCCACGAACGCAGGGCCACGGGGAGACGGGGGACATCGGCCTGCATGAGGGCTATGTCGACGGCTTCCTCGCGGAAATCCTGGCTGTCGATGAGTGTACGGCGCAGCTCCTCGAGGAGCCGGACGGCCTGGCGTCCCGTCAGCGAGTCGCCGTTGTCCACAAGCACCGAAACCATCATCCACCCGTGCTCGGGATGCTCCTCGGGGCGGGCGATGAGAGAGATATAGTGACCGCGGCGCGTAGACTGGAGCACATAACATTCGGTGGCGTTCATGAAACGCTTGATAGCCGGAGCGGGCTCCACCATAGCCGAAAATCCGGCCTCGGCGGGATTAAGGCCCGACGGATAGCTGAAGACGGTCTGCGTCACGCCGTCAATGCTGTCTCTGAGCGCAACCTTGATATATTGATATTCTGCCATTGGAGAATCGGAGGATTGTAGTCTGTTGAGAAATAGCGGGGAGAGAATATATAGTAGAGTGCAAAAGTAACAAAAAAAAACCGCCTCCGCAACAATAGCCCCAAAAACCGCCCCGATCAGCCTCCCGGACCGCCGCAGAGAGGGACTATGCTCTCAGAGATAGCCGAGGGTTCGCCCGAAACCCCCGGGTGTATGACGGAGTATCTGTATTTAAGGCTCCCGCTCTTGTCTCTGGTCAGGCAGAAGGAATGTATGTAGCAGAATCCCCACCTCTTCTTCCAGATATAGGTCCCGCCGCCGTATGCCGGAACCGGAGCCTTGCTAATCGAAAAGAGGGAATACTCTGTCATTGCATCCAGAATCATATCCAAAGAGGATTGGCAAGGAGTTGCTCTCTCCTCTTCGAGACGGGCGAGAAACATCTCTCTGAGACGTGCTGTGTCCATCTCTCGGTCTCCGTACCAGCTGTCAAGGATGTTGAGCACGAGCAACCGGGCCTGTATCATGGCGCGGCCAGCCCTAAAGCTCATCCGCGACAGTATCATAAGCGAATATATGGAGAGAGAACGTCCGAACTCTACCGACTTGCGGCCGGACAGAGAATCTGTCTCCTCAGGCTCTCTGCGCGAAAGCAGCAGATAGGCTCCGAGATTGCAGAGAAATCCGGTGTCGTGCTGTATGTGGTAAGCAGTCTCCGGCTCTTCTGCAATCTGTCTCCATACCAGCACCGCCTCTATCAACATATGAGAGCAGTCTTTCAGCGTTGCAGGAACCGGATTGGCATATGGGAATTCTGTCAGGACACCGTGGCGAGCAAGCGAGGCATGAAAGCCTGCGAGCCTTGCGGCATAATGCCTGGCCAGCCTCCTGTCATATCTCTTAAGCGTCTTGAAAAGGGGCTCCACTCCTGACTTCTCCCTCCGGGTAAGGCTCTGATATGATGTCTGTCCAGCGTCGATTTCCTCTTGCGATAGCCCTTCGGTGTCATCTGCAAGCCCGCAAATGGCCCGGGACTTGCGCCCAGAGGTCTCCTCCTCAAGCAGAAAATCAAGCAGGCGCACCTCCGGCAACGACATTCCAGTGTGGCCTGAAGCATGGCGCAGACGCTCGAACTGGTCGCGCGTGAGGACACATGGCTCTTCTTCTCCCCGCTCACGGCTGTCATGTCCGCGACCAATGGTCTTTGAGGATGGCTTTGCGTCTTCAATGATGATGAAAGAGAGTATTTTGACAAGATTGGCTTTCCAGTCTGTCGAGGTGTCGAGCAGAGCCTCGAGACTGCGCATGGCCTTGGCCGGATTGAACCGGCTCACCACTTCGTCTTGAGACACAAGGCAACGGTTGGAGATTTCAGTCCTGTGTTCCGTACAATCAATGAGCACGACGATACTTGGAGGCACAATCCCATGGGGCAGAACTACTTTTGCAACGCCATCATCGGCGTCTGCTTCAAGAATGGCGAGCGTCTTTCCGTCAAGGCCGAGGAGGGCCAGGCCAAGGCCGAGGCCCGAGGCATCTGTAGCCAGCCTCAGCTCACAGCCAGCCAGCTCGGCAGAGAACAGCTGAAATCTTCGGCCATCACAAGCCTTATCCGGTCGTTCGTCTGCAGTGTAATCCTGCATACGTCCGGCTCCCAACGGGATTGTGGCGGATAGCCTTATGCCGAGCTCGTCGAGATAGTCTCGCGGTGTATCTGACTCTATCACAACGCACGCCTCATCGTTGGCTCCGTATAGAGCGGCAATTGTAGCGTTGGCGCTGCCGACGGCGAGTATGGTGGAGTCTGCAAGTCTCAGCTGTATGATCTTGGCGTGGAGAGTCCGGGTCTGAGAGGGACAGACATCTCTCCATTCGTAGAACTGTATCTTTCCCGGATTGTTCATCAGCGAAAGGGGCGGAATGCCTTCGGCTGTCACCACACAGCTCATCCGCAAAGGTCGGAATATCCTTTCAATATTTCTGACGGCCATGCCGTCCGTATCATAGAAGGGAGACACAATCTCTATGGCCTCTACCCTTCTCCCGGCCACGGCCTGCTCTATCTTGCCGAGGAGTCTCTCTGTATGAAAACTGAATCTATCGGCGCCCACACGCGCGGCTCCTCCAGCCACAGCCCGTGCAAGCCAGGGAGCATTGGTCTCTATCCACCTGAACTGCTGTTCAAGAAGCGTCTGCCTCGGAGCCGTGTACCTGTCGAAGCAGGCCCAGGCCTCGGCAAAAAGAGGCAGGTATGGCGAATCATCACCCTTGAGACTGAACACGCTCCACACTTCATCATTCAGCCCGTAACCATTGTAGGTGAGATTGCCCGACCCTACAAGGAGCATCCCCTCGTCCTCGCCTGCCAGCATCGCGACCTTGGGGTGAAACACACCAGAGGATGTCGGACGCTGACGAACAACGGTATATCTCAACAAATCAGGCCGTAGGCCAAACGACGGACAACACTCCATCATGCGGTCATAACATCCGGCATCAACAAGCACAGCCACATTGACTATGCCGCACTGCCTCAGCTTAGGCATAAACCAGGAGCTGAAGAATATAGGGTCGAAGGTGTAACAGGTCAGCAGGGCCGAGTGATAGTGTCCCCGGCCTGTAAGTTCGAACAGATTATGTCTTTCTATCGCCATGGGTCAACGTGTCAAGCAGGGCCACGCCCGTTTCGGTGAGACAATCGGCATCCTGCCCGGCCTCAACCAAACCGAGGTCGAGAAGGAATCCCCGAAGGGTTTCTATGCGCGGTGCGGTATGGGATGTCTCCCATAAGTCAATGAATCGCAACCTGCCATTCTCGAGACTGAACTTCTGCGAGGCTATGCCGGTCTGGAGCATCTTGGAGAAGGAAACACGGTAGTGGCGGTAGACAACGTCCCTGACAGTCTCTTCTGCAAATTCTCTGACTGTCTTTCCGAGAGAGGCGCCTACCGTCTGTACGAATGTGAAGAAATTCTCGTATCCGACTCCCATCAGCGCATATCTCCTCTCTGCGTCGGCTGTCCATTCCTTGGCCTCGCGGTATCTGAGCAGGAGGTCGGCCACAGCATCAGCAGAAGTCTCGCCTCTGCATTCTGTGTCGTGGAGACTGTCAATAAAACTTCCCAACGACGTGTCTCCGTCACATCCGAGACCGGCAAGAATCTCATCAGCCAAGGCTGACACGACATCCTCGACACCCGGAGACAATTCACCAGAGAGATATCGAAGGATATCTGAGAATATAATGGTGAGCTGATACTGCCAGTTGTCGTCAAGCCAATAAGCACACCATCCCCAAGCCGTAATCGTATCGGGCACGGATGCATACAGGCCGTACATATGCCGGGCAAACCCTTCGGCTGTAAGACGAGTATGGCCGTCGGAAAGGTATTCCAAAACATAGCGGATGGTCTCCCGCCTGTGGCCTGCGGCCTCTGCGGCTTGAGGATTGTCGACCTGGACAAGCATTTCGGCGAGAAGCAGACGCTCGCGCTCGGACGATACAATACCGGCCATCCTGAATGAGCATTGCAACTCCTTCAGCTCTTCCCTTGTGACAAGGCCTGACGAGACGGCCGCAAGAAATTTGTCTCCGTCAGTATCTACAGAAACAGCAAACTCCTCAGCCAGACGTTCTCCGGAGATAAAGCTGGTGGCTCTTGTGATGTTGTAGAGCCTGCTTTTGCCTTCTACCCTGACCGCAAGCCCCAACTCGTCAAGCGAGGCCCCGTAATACTGTGGAAGTATTCCGCCTGGGTTTTTCCAATAGTCTTCGTCAAGCGAGAATTGGTCTTCGTCAGAAGCTATTGAGTCTGAGGCCTTCATTATCCCTGGAATTCCCTGAATATTCTGGTCAATGGCGTTTGTCAAAGCCAACAGATACTCCGCCCTCCGTATATAGGGGTCAAACCCTGCTGCAACAACCGTTTCGCGTCCGAGATAGAAATGCGAAATTATCCAGCAATAGAAGCTGTAATAACGTATCCGGCGCGAGACGTTGTTAAGCCCCGGCAGGAGGGTGGTGAACATCTGCTCGGCCGCATTGCGCAAGCCGAGCTGGTTGAGACCCTTTGCTGGTTCTTTCCTCTTGCCGAAGTAGGGCGCTATATGCTTGTTGTCTCCTGAGATGACCATTGTTGCACAGGATTGGTGGACGAGGTCCCGGGGGGGTCAGGATTTCTTGCGCCTGGGGTTGGCAGGAAACCAGCCGCGGGCCACACGGCGCTCCTGTTCGAGTATCTCGCCGAAGCTCCAGAACGAGCTGAAGGCTACGACGCCGAGCACGGTGGAAAACAAGATGTCGGAGACCATCAGCGAGGCCGCGCCTCCGATGAGGCCCAGAACGATGAAGGCCCAGCGCGAGCCGATGCCGAAGTAGTAGTGGGATTTGATGACCAGCGGGTGGAAGAGGCCTATGACAAGGAATGTGGCAAGGCCGATGGTGATGCCGAGCAGGTGGTGAGAGAGCAGGAATTGTGTTGTTTCAGACATATGCGGGTATGCTTCAGTTATATACGGCTACTTTAAGGATGCGTGCTGAGACGTCGTAGGGTGTCACGCCCGACTTGCGCGGCCTTGGGCCGAGGCGGTAGAAGAAGGTGTGGTTGACGTCCCACGAACGGAACGAGACGAGGCGCGTCTCGCCCGGGGGTATGTCGGCCGGGACCGTCGCCCGGCGCCGGTGTATCTGACGCCCTGCCAGGTCGGTGTAGGTGATCTCGAGTATGAGGGCGGCGATGTGTCTCGATGTGTTGTTGGTGGCGCAGAAGGTCTCTCTCGTGGCCTGGAGCGGCTTGTCGTAGCCCGAGAGGCTCACTGTCTCTGTCGCGGAGAGTTCGATGGTGTCGGGCCGCTGGACGGCATCGGGAGATGGGTTCTCGCGCACGATAGGCCTGAGCCCGCGGGCAATGGTGTTGTCGGCTATGGCCGAGGAGACGGATATGGCCAGGGTCAGCAGTATGGAGGCGAGCCTCAGTGGGGTCTTCATAGATAGCGGGGCGAGAGAGGTGGGTCTGGGGCGGGGAATACTCTGCGGAATCCGGAGATGTCCGGGCGCGGCTTCTGGTTTCTCACCAGAGGGAGACGCCAGCGGTAAGGGACCAGCATACGCCACCAGTTGAGCTTGAGCGTGTCGCCATACGGCTCGAGGCGCAGGTAGGCGCGGTCGGCCGAGAGGCGCACGGTGTAGGTAGAGTGGCGCGGCAAGGCGCGCGGCTTGGGATTGAGCGTGGAGGCGAGCCTGGCGTCGTAGGCGCCGGCCTCGGCCATGGGGGTGAGGCATCCGACAACCGTGCCGGGAAGCAGGGCGAGGTCGGCGGCGCGGACCAGGGTGACCGTGTAGATTTCGGGCGACATGGAGAGTAGCTCGACGGCCACGAGCGAGCCGTGTCCGGCAAGCTCCCAGAGCCCCTCGACGGGCGTCAGCGGCCGTGCGGCAAGGATGGCGCGGAGAGAGTCGGGGTCATGATATCCTCCCCTCACCTCCCCTATGGTGCGCGATGCGGCATCGAGAGGCGAGCGCGCCCCGAGAGAGAGCGCGAGCACGAGCAGGAGTGTGAGGAGGGTGGCTTGCCGCATGGCTGTGGGTGAGGTTGGGAGGGAGAGGAGAGAGGCAAGGGAGACGCGGCGGGGCTCAGCTGACGGCAAACTTGTAGCTGATGCCGAAAGAGAGTATCTCCTTGAGCTGGAACTTGTGCCACTCAGACTCGGGCTCGGGGCGCTTGGTGGTCGAGTCGTAGCGGGCGTGGACATAAATCTGGGTGGTGAGAAAACGGTTGATGTCAAACATGATGGTGTTCTCCCAGTCGCCCTGTATATAGCCGTAGTCTGTGAAGACAAAGAGGCGCGAGCGCAGCGAAATGTTGTCGCACATCTTCCACGAGAGCTTGCCCTCGGCGCTCGAACCTATCTCGTTGACCACATTGCGTCCGGGCTTGATGCCGTACTTATTGACATCCATGTGGCGGTTGATGCAGGTCTTCATGTTCCACGACAGGGGCGAGATGGATGCATCGAAAGAGAATGTCTTCTTGGGGTTCTGGTAGGAGTAGGTCATACCGAGGCCGACATTGAGCTCGCCGGGCGAGAGAAAGGCCGCCTTCATGTCGTTGGTGTTGGTCTTGTAGTTGTTCAGGAGCTGGGTCTTGAACGTGGTGGCCAGCGAGTAGTACCAGCGGCGTGCCGACTTGTAGCCGAGCGTCATGTTCCACTGCAAGAGGTCTTCCGAGATAGAGTAGTCCCTGAGGTCGTCGTCGGGAGCGTTGTTGACGCCGAGCTTGTACTGGAAGGTGTTCTCGAAAATCCACTTGGGATGGTAGCGGGGATTGAGCTTGACGTTGTAGTAGAGGTTGAGCAGGGCGTTGAGGTTGTTGTTGCCGCCCTGATACCAGTTGGGCGACACATAGGCCTGCGAGAACTGGAGCGAGCCGTTGAAGTTGCGCAGCCAGTGGCGCTTGCGGATGTCCATGCCGAGGCCGTCCACCTTGATGTCGGTCTTGACCACCTCTTTCAGCACTATCGACGCCGTGGCGGGGTCGATGACGGCCGTGAACTCCTTGGGAGGCTCGGGGAGCTGAGACTCGTTGTAGAAGACAGCGTCGGGACGGTAGACAAAGTGGTGCTGCCTCGCCCTCATTACAAGCTTGTTGCGCAGGTCTTCCTCGTTGATCCAGCTGAAGATGGCCGGATCTATGCCGCGCCCGGCCACGACAGCGTCGGGTGTGGCCAGCGAGAGCGAGTCGTCCCACACCTGCAGCTGGTCGAAGACCGTCGGGCGCAGGTTGTAGGAGGGCAGCACAGTGACCATCTCGTATGTCGAGAGCGAGAGCAGAGAGTCTGTCGGGAGCACCGCCACGGTGTCAGGCACCACGGCAGAAGCCTTATGCCTTGCCTTGGGCTTAACCTCCTCGAAGAAGAAAGACAGAGCCTCGTCGGCCTCGAGGGCCTCGTCCGCGGCCTCCTGCACAGGTGTATAGTTGTAGATGACAGACCGCGCGGGAGGCGGAGGCAGAAGAGAGGTGACCCGGGCGCCTGAAGATAATACACTGAGAGATGCTGCTGTCAGGGCAAGGAGCCGGGCTAAGCTGTGCAGTGTCATTGGGCTGTGGTATTTTGGTTAGAATTGATGTTGTCAGAGCGTTTGGAACCCGAATTGTTCTTCTTGGGACGATGGTCCGGCTTGCGGCCGTTGCGGCGCTCGCCGGGGGCGGAGGCACGGGCCTGAGCCTCAGACGGCGCGGCCTTGGGCTTGCGCTCGCCCTTAGGGCCACGGCCTCCCTGGCGCCCCTTGGTAGAGGCTCCGCGGCCACGGCCCTGGCCGCCCTGGCCGCGGGCAACACGACGGTTGGGATTGTATTCGGGATAGGGTCCGGTCTGCTCAGGGAGCTCGCGCTTCTTAACCTCGTAGCCGAGAAAGCGCTCCAGCTCGCCGAACCACCGCATATCAGCCTCAGAGACGAGAGTGACGGCCGAACCTCCGGCCCCCGCACGCGCCGTGCGGCCTATGCGGTGGACATAATCCTCGGCCTCACGCGGGACGTCATAGTTGACCACAAGGGCAATGTCGTCTATATCAATGCCGCGCGCCACGATATCGGTGGCCACCAGTATGTCGAGCGTCCCGTTGCGGAAATCGTGCATCACCTGGTCGCGGCGCTCCTGCTCGAGGTCAGAGTGCATCTCTCCAACCTTGAAGTGAGCCTGGCGCAGCTGCTTCGCAAGGTCCTTGACCTTGAGCTTGGACGCGGCAAAGACTATCACACGCTTTGAAGACACTGTCTTGAAGAGATGGCGCAGCACAGGCGTCTTCTGGTTCTCATAGACCACACAAGCGCTCTGGTCTATCTTCTCCGTGGGCCTCGAGACAGCAATCTTGATCTCGGCGGGATCGCGCAGGATAGCCTTGGCCAGCTGCTGTATCTTGGGAGGCATCGTGGCCGAGAACATCAGCGTATGGCGGTCGGCAGGCAGATGCTTTACAATCTGCATGATGTCGTCAAAGAAACCCATGTCGAGCATACGGTCTGCCTCGTCGAGGATGAAATACTGCACCTGGCTCAAGTCAATGCCTCCGAGCTGCAGATGGGCAATAAGGCGCCCCGGAGTGGCAATCACCACATCCGCACCCTGCTTGAGCCCCTTCTGCTGGCGGGCAAATTCCTTGCCGTCCGTGCCGCCGTAGATGGCTACGGAAGATATGGGCAGGTAGTACGAAAAGCCTTCGAGCTGACGGTCTATCTGCTGTGCCAGCTCGCGCGTGGGAGACATCACTATGCAAGAAACGCCCGATGGCTCGGGCTGGTCTGCCAGCAGGTCAATCACCGGAAGCAGATATGCGGCAGTCTTGCCAGTGCCCGTCTGGGCAACAGCAATAAGGTCACGCCCCTGGAAAATCAGAGGAATGGCCGCCTCCTGAATAGGTGTACACTCGCCGAAATGCATCGAGTCGAGCGCATCGAGGATATCGTCGCTCAGATCTGTGTCTTCAAATCTCATAGATAGGCTTTATGTTTTTCAAACACAAAGTTACAGAAATTAATTGAAACGTCAAAGAGTTACGGCAAAAGACCCCCCGTCAAGATAGACAGACACAACAAAAACCTACTGCGAGCGGTTCCTTCAGAGCAGACAGACGCAGGCCCCCGCCACACGCATGACCCGGCAAAGTATCCGCGCAAAGCCAGTCTCGGCCGAGACAATCACGATATAGCGACGCACCTAAACCTCCAAATGTAGGGACGTGCCTCCGGCACGTTGAAGAGGCCAACACACAAAGTATATGCGTATCTGCCCCAAGGGCCGAAGGCCCTGAAATTAGAGGGTGTAGAAAACCTTCATTAGAAGCTCTGTGTAGGGACATACCTTTGGTATGTATCCTTGGCAATCTGCGCTGAGCAGACATACCAAAGGTATGTCCCTACGAGATATATGGTTCGCATACTATCGGTTCAGAGGATTTTCCCCCTGACATAGGATCAAAAACAAGTAAACCTCAGGGCCGGAGGCCCTGAAATTAGAGGATGTTGCAAA
>JAIDJD010000460.1 GCA_029052375.1 Duncaniella sp.
CAATCCGTGCTACTCAACCTATTCGCCCCAGCGTCTGCTGACACACTTGACAGCCGAGGATTATGGACGTCTGCAAGAAAAGCTCTACCGCTTCCCCGGCTTCTATATTCAGAAACGCATCCTGCGCGAGTACAACTACAAGGCCGCGGCCAATGTGCTCGGCAATGTGCGCGAGGTCTCGCCCAAAGACATAGAGAAAGACGACTATTACTTTCGTGGCGACTACATTGGCGACGTAGGTGTCGAGAACACCTACGAGAAGTATCTGCGCGGACAGAAGGGCGCCGAGGTGCTGATGCGCGACGCTCTCGGACGCATCAGGGGGCGCTATGAGGAGGGCGCGCTCGACCGTGACGCTGTCGCCGGCAAGAATATCACCCTCAGCCTCAACATCGAGCTGCAGCAGTATGCAGAATCGCTGATGATGAACAAGAAGGGTGCTGTTGTGGCCATCGAGCCTGCCACCGGCGAGGTGCTCTGCCTTGTGTCTGCGCCTACCTACGACCCCTCCACCCTTATAGGTCGCGAACGAGGGGCCAACTACAACAAGATGATGCAGGACCTCGACCGTCCGCTTCTCAACCGCGCCATACAAGCCACCTATCCTCCCGGCTCGACATTCAAGCCCACCCAGGGCCTGATATTGCTGCAGGAGGGAATCATCACGCCGGGCACTTCGTTTCCCTGCGCCCACGGCTTTGTCTCAGGCGGTCTGAGGGTAGGGTGTCACTCACACGGAGCGCCGCTGCCTCTCAAGCCGGCGCTGCAGACATCCTGCAACGCCTATTTCTGCTGGGGCTTCAAGGCCATGATAGACAAGCGGGGCAAGTATGGGACCCCGGCCAAGGCGTTTGACATCTGGAAACACCACATGATATCGCAGGGCTATGGATACAAGCTCGGCATAGACCTTCCGGGCGAGTATCGCGGATTCATACCCAACGTTGAGTTTTACAACAAGTGGTATGGGGCCGGGCACTGGAGCGCCAACACTATCATCTCGGTGTCTATCGGCCAGGGCGAGATACTCGCCACGCCCCTCCAGATAGCCAATCTCGCGGCCACGATTGCCAACCGCGGCCACTATGTAACGCCCCATGTAGTGAAGGCTGTTCAGGATACGGTGATGCCGGCGGAGTATCTCGAGGTGCATCATCCCACCATCGACTCCAAATGGTACAACGAGGTGGCCGAGGGCATGAGGATGGCGGTGACGGGCGGCACCTGCCGTCTTGCCAATCTCCCCGATGTGGAGGTATGCGGCAAGACAGGCACCGCACAGAATCCGCACGGACGCGACCACTCGGCCTTCATGGGCTTCGCTCCATACCACAATCCTAAGATAGCGGTGGCCGTATATGTCGAGAATGCCGGATTCGGCGCCACTTTCGGAGTGCCTATAGGCTCTCTGGTCATGGAGCGCTATCTCAAAGGCCAGATTGCACCCGAGCGCAAGTATCTCGAAGAGCGTATGCTCCAGAGCAACACTATCCAGTTTGCAGGAACCAAGAAGCATTAACTCTCAAAACATCAGCACTGACAGATGTCATTCCCCCGTATTTCAACCCCCGAAACGTCCCCTTTAGGCTCGCTGAGGTATGTCGACTGGTTCACGGTGATTCTCTACCTGATTCTCGTGGCCGCCGGCATGGTCAGCATATACGCCGCGTCTTACGACTTTGACCACGCCAATATGTTCAGCTTCGATGAGTTTTCAGGCAAGCAGTTCCGCTGGATTGGCCTGTCGCTCGTTGTCGGCCTCGTGTTGCTCCTCATAGACGTGCGTGTCTACGAGAACTATGCTTACGTCATATAC
>JAIDJD010000461.1 GCA_029052375.1 Duncaniella sp.
TCGGCGTTCTCGGCCGACATCTCGGGCTACTATACCACATATCCTATCATAGGCCGCAACGAGTGTCAGTGGGCTCTCGGATTCGACATCTCGAACATCGGCTCGAAGGTCAACTACAACCACGGAGACAATCCGGCCATCCTGCCCACCAACCTGCGCCTCGGCACCTCGTTCACCTTCCCCCTTGCCGACTATCACAACCTCTCGCTCAACCTCGACCTCAACAAGCTGCTTGTGCCTGCGATGCCCCGTCCGCAAGACTTCCCTGACGACACCGACGGCAAGATAGCCTACGAGAAGGCCTATGTCGACTGGCAGAATATGTCGTCCATCACAGGTATCTTCAAGTCGTTCTCCGACGCTCCCGGCGGCATGAAGGAGGAGCTGCGCGAGATATCGTGGTCTCTGGGAGCCGAGTACAACTACAACCAGCAGTTTTTCCTCCGCGCCGGATACTACTACCAGAACCCCACCAAGGGCGACCTCCAGTATTTCGGCATGGGTGCGGGCTTTGCGCTCAACGTCGTCCGCCTCGACGCGTCCTATATGCTTGCCACCGCCCAGACCTCGCCCCTCGACCAGACGCTGCGCTTCTCGCTCACCTTCGACATGGACGGCATCAAGGAGCTCTTCGGCAGGAAATAACCGCCGGCGCCAGGAAATATCAGAATCCCCTATTTTACAAATACCCAATTCCCCCAATCCCAACGATGGTTCGTACCGGTCTCGGATATGACGTACACCGCCTGACAGAAGGCCGAAAGCTGATAATCTGCGGTGTTGAAATACCTTACGAGAAGGGCCTGCTCGGCCACAGCGATGCCGACGTGGCTCTCCATGCCCTGTCTGACGCCCTGCTCGGGGCGGCGGCGATGGGAGACATAGGCCAGCACTTCCCTGACACCGACGAGCGATGGCGCGGCGCCGACTCGCGTGTGCTCCTGCGCCATGTGGTCTCGCTCGTCCGCGAGGGCGGCTTTGCCATAAACAATGTAGACGTCACCATTGTGGCCCAGCGTCCCAAGATGCTCCCTTACGTCATGCAGATGAGAGAGAATGTCGCCTCGGACCTCTCCATCCCCGCAGGATGTGTGTCGGTCAAGGCCACGCCCCCCGCGAAGCTCGGATTCGAGGGGAGGGGAGAGGGCCTATCGGCCCTGGCCCTAGCCAC
>JAIDJD010000462.1 GCA_029052375.1 Duncaniella sp.
TGGTACCAGTAGCCGTCGGCACCGATGGTCCAGGATGTGCCGTTCTCGCCGTGCTGGCCGTCCTTGCCGTTGGTGAGCGAGTAGGTCTTTCCATCGCTGAGTGTGATGTTGATGCCATCCGCGGTCGACTTGACGTCGGTGATGACAGCACCGCCTGCGATTTTCTCCTGGAGACCCTCGAGGGTGGTGCGGATGCTGTTGATCTGACCCTGGAGGTCGTTGATGTCGTCATCATAGTCCTTGCAAGCTGTGAAGCTTGCGGCAGAGCCTACGATCAGCGAGGTCGACAACAGCACATGAATGAATTTTTTGTTCATGATGTGGTTGATTAAGTTATAACTTGATTTGGTTGGTTGAAAAATAATCCTTTTATCTCGGGACGAGTCCGTCTTGGAATTTGCAACAATGTTTGTTCCTTATGATTCAACAAATTAAGATTGATACTTACACTCCGTTCGCATACGGACACACGGGGTGCAGGAATTTTCTACAAAGTTATATGTTTCCTTACAAACAGACTTTAAAACAGTGTTGCGGGGTTGACACACTTCTGTGGCAAACATCGCGATGTGTCGAAATATCAGCTTTTCGGACATCTGACTGCAGCCGGCAGGCTGTCGCTTAAGTCGGCAAAGAAGTCGTGCTCGAGTATCTGCGAGATGCGGTATAGGAGGATTGTGTCGATTGAGTGTTTCTGGAAGAGGCGGTAGACATTGGAGCGGTCGCACGACAGCTTGCGTGCAAACCACGTCACAGTCCTCTCCTGGCGGTCGAGTTCCCGGCGGATTAGGGTTCCTATCGGTTCCATGATTGCGAAGTTTATGGAATCTTTCCCGGCATCCCGTCGGGATTGTGTTGAAAAATGTGTGTATATATACAAAAACGTGGGATGCCTCATGTCACTGCATCCGTTCCATAGGTCTTCGCATTACCTTCAAGCAAGATGCAACGACAGCCGCAGCCCACGTGGAGATATTGATATACCGGAAGAGGTCCGGCGTGTACACCGGTACGTACACGTCGGATTCCGGCAATATGCATATCGCCGACGGGACGTCTATCTGCGTCACTGATCCTTGCTTGAAATAAAGTTGCGAAGTTTATGAAACAGGATACAGTACGATTTAACGTCTCTGTTATAAAGGTCTCAATCCCACCCGCCTCTGCGGCGTCAAGAGACCATTGTTAGCGACAAAATTATATCAAAAATCCCGAATTTCCAAATCCTGAATCTCAAATATCTGTCAGCTAAACATTTGTGTTATGTCGATGCATAGTATAGATATAAATAAAGAGACCGGCATCCCCGGACGGGGCGTCGGTCTCTTTTATGGTCCCGGGGAGAGGTGATAGCTCCTCCCCTCATGCGGTGTCGGGCCTGAGATTACTCGGCGGGAGAAATAGCCTCGGCGGGGCACTGCTCGGCGCAAGCGCCGCAGTCGATGCAGGTGTCGGGGTTGATTTCATAGTGCTCTGCGCCCTCGGAGATAGACTCGGTGGGGCATACATCTACACAGCTGCCGCAAGAGATGCAGGCGTCGGAGATTACGTAGGCCATGGTGAAAAAAGTTGTTTTGGTTTAAGTGTGGAAAATTACGTTTTCGGTCTTGGTGAGGGCAGTGTCGACGGGGATGTCAGCTGTCCGCCCTTATTGGGTGCAAATTTAATGCTTTCCTTGCTTTCTTGCAAATAGATTGTGCTAAAAAAACACGGGCCGTGAGTGGCCGGCCGATTATTTTGAGGGGACACAGGGCCGGACGGCCGTATGTCCCCTCGGTGGAAAGTCTGTCTGTCAGAATTGAGTCACGGCTATTGTCACGCGGTTTTTGACTATCTCGGCAAAGGGCTGGACCGTGTCGCCCTTGGCGTCTGACGTGATGCGCGAGGCGCTGATGCCGGCGTCGCGGAGGGCCGAGGCTACGGCCTCGGCGCGGCGCTCTGATATTTTAATGTTGTTGGCGGCGGTGCGGGAGGCCATGTAAGCAAAAACCCT
>JAIDJD010000463.1 GCA_029052375.1 Duncaniella sp.
CCACCTGGATGCTCTTGTTGGAGACGATGCCTCCGAGCGAGATGACGGCGATTTCGGTGGTGCCGCCGCCTATGTCCACTATCATGTTGCCCTGCGGCGCGAGGACATCAATGCCTATGCCGAGTGCGGCCGCCATAGGCTCGTATATCATGTAGACGTCACGGCCGCCGGCGTGCTCGGACGAGTCGCGCACGGCGCGCACCTCGACCTCGGTAGAGCCAGACGGTATGCCCACCACCATCTTCATGGAAGGTGAGAACCAGTTGCTCTTCGAGCTGGCCTTCTTTATGAGACCGCGTATCATCATCTCTGCAGCGTTGAAGTTGGCTATGACGCCCTTGCGCAGGGGGCGGATGGTCTCGATGCCGTCATTCTCCTTGCCCTGCATCAGCTTGGCCTCGCGACCGACAGCAATGAGCTTGCCGGTGCGCTTCTCGAGGGCAACGATAGAGGGCTCGTCGATGACGATGCGGTCGTTATGTATGATTATCGTGTTGGCCGTTCCGAGGTCAATCGCGATTTCTTTCGTGAAAGAGAAAAGTCCCATTTAGAGAGCGGGGTGTTAAATAAGGGATGATATGGATTATATCGGATTTGCAACCCTTGGGCTGGAATCAGTGCTTGAAGTGGCGGAATCCCGTGGTCACCATGGCAATGCCGTGGGCGTTGCAGTATTCCACACTCTCGCCGTCGCGGATAGAGCCTCCGGGGTGAACCACTGCTGTGACGCCAGCATTGCCCGCAATCTCCACACAGTCGGGGAAGGGGAAGAAAGCGTCGGAAGCCATGACTGCGCCCTCGAGAGAGTGTCCGAACGAAGCAGCCTTCTCGATAGCCTGCTTGAGCGCGTCCACGCGGGATGTCTGGCCCACACCTGAAGCGAGGAGCATTCCGTTCTTTGCGAGAACGATGGCGTTGCTCTTCGAATTCTTTACTATCTTGTTGGCGAAGAGGAGGTCTGCGGCCTGCTCGGGGGTGACAGCCTTGTCGGTGACCTGCTTGAGGTCTGCCACGGTCTCGATCTTGAGGTCGCGGTCCTGCACGAGAGCGCCGTTAAGGGCCGAACGGAACTGGCGCACGGTCTTGAGAGGCTGCTTCTGTACGAGGATGATGCGGTTTTTCTTCTGCTTGAGCACCTCGAGAGCGTCCTCGTCATAGGCGGGGGCTATGATTACCTCGAAGAAAATCTTGTTGATTTCCTCGGCCGAGACCTTGTCGATGGTGCCGTTGGTGATGAGCACGCCTCCGAAAGCGCTGACGGGGTCGCCGGCAAGGGCGTCTGTCCAGGCCTCGAGAATAGTGGGGCGTGTGGCCAGGCCGCAGGCGTTGTTGTGCTTGAGGACGGCGAAAGTGGGCTCGGTGAACTCGGAGATGAGCGACACAGCCGCGTCGATGTCGAGGAGATTGTTGTAGGAAATCTCCTTGCCGTGGAGCTGGTCGAACATCTCGGAGAGATTGCCGTAGAATGTGCCCTTCTGGTGGGGGTTTTCGCCGTAACGCATCTGCTTGGCGCCGTCTATGGCTATGCGCAGTTCGCCTCCGGCCTCGGTGTTGAGGTCTTCAGGACCGGCCGTGGTCGAAGCGAAGTAGTTGAAGATATCTGTGTCGTAGCCCGAAGATACTGCGAAGGCCTGGGCGGCGAACCAGCGGCGGTCGGCGAGAGTCGACTCCGCACCGTTGCGTTTAAGCATATCGCGCAGGGGGGCATACTGTGCCTTGGAGGCCACGATGATGACGTCGGCATAGTTCTTTGCGGC
>JAIDJD010000464.1 GCA_029052375.1 Duncaniella sp.
ATAATATATTAATGTGTATAAAATATTAATGTATATAAATAGGTGTACAAGAAGTCAGACAACATATATCCCGACCATCAGCTCTCATCGGCCGTCATGCAACAATGAGGCAATTACAAGACCTGTCTTCATAAGAGCACAACGTTTGGGGATTGAAGGCAAACATCTGTCTGATGGCAGAGGCCACGCCCTGCCCGACTGCGAAATTAATAAAACAAAAACATCCTCCAAAGAAAAAAGAACAAAAAAAACGTCCCCCGGGATAAAAACCTTAAAAACCTTCAACAAAGCACCCCTCTACACCATACACAGACGCCAGCCTGGGCGCCAGAGCCACCGCATTTGTCATTAGACGGCCTCTAAGTAATTTTGAGCAATCGCACCCGATTTCTCAAAAACAACCAAACACCGACACAAAATGACATCGATCAATGCAAAATTCAGACCCTCGACCATCGCCGGACACGAGGGCTCCATCTACTACCAGGTCATCCACCGCAGGCAAGTGAGGCAGATACAGTCTGGCTACAAAGTGTTTGCCGACGAGTGGGACCCAGCCAGCGCCACAGTCACCGAAGGCCAGCGGCACCGGAGTGCCGAGATACTCGACATCCGCGGACAGGTGCGCCGCGACATCGAGCGCCTCTGCGCCATCGGACGCAGGCTCGAGGCAGAACGCCTCGCCTTCACGGCCGACGACATCGTGGCCGAATACCGCCGCGACGCCGCCGAACACACCCTCAACAGCTTCACATCCGCCATCATCACAAGGCTAAAGGAAAAAGGCAAGACCAGAACCTCAGAGACCTACCGCGCCGCCCTCAACAGCTTCGGCAAATTCAGAGGCGGAAGAGACATAATGCTCGACCACATCACCCCCGAACTCATGGAGGCCTACGAGGCATGGCTCGGCCGGAGAGGAGCCGTCCCCAACACCACCTCGTTCTACGCCCGCATCCTGCGCGCCATCTACAACCGCGCCGTAGACCAGGGCATCATCCCCGACCGACGCCCCTTCAGACACGTCTACACCGGCACAGACCACACCGTCAAGCGCGCCCTGCCCCTCTCGGCCATACGCCGCATCAAGGCGCTCGACCTCACGGACACCCCCATCCTCGACCACGCCAGAGACATCTTCCTGATGAGCTTCTACCTCCGAGGCATGAGCCTGATAGACATGGCCTTCCTGCGCAAGACCGACATCATAGGACGCCGCGTGTGCTACCGCAGGCGCAAGACAGGACGCCTCCTCACCATAGGCTGGACCCCCGAGATGCAGGCCGTCATAGACAAATATCCACCCAACCCCACCCCCTACCTGCTGCCCATCATACGCGCCCAGCACAAAAACACATACACAGCCTACCGCAACGCAGGCTACAACATCAACCGCGCCCTGAAACAGATAGCCCTCATGGCCGGCATCAAGATAACCCTCACCCTCTACGTAGCCCGCCACAGCTGGGCCTCCGCCGCCAAGACCAAAGGCATCCCCGTCAGCGTCATCAGCGAAGGCATGGGCCACAACTCCGAGACAACCACCCAGATCTACCTCACCAGCCTCGACACAACCGTCATAGACCGCGCCAACACCAAAATCA
>JAIDJD010000465.1 GCA_029052375.1 Duncaniella sp.
CACAGGGACAGACTTGGAATGTGTGGGAGCAACACCTTCGAGCGATACGACGTCAGAGAACTCGGGGTTGTTGGTGATGATGCCCACGGCCTTGGCGGTGTCCATCGAGGAGCCGCCGCCGATGGCGATGATGAAGTCGGCGCCAGATTTGGCGAAAGCATCAACGCCGGCCTTGACGTTGGCCACAGTGGGGTTGGGCTTGACCTCGCTGAAAATCTCGTAGGGGATATTGGCGTTGTCGAGGACTTCAAGCACCTTGGCGGCTACGCCGAACTTGAGGAGATCCTTGTCTGTAACTACGAGGGCTTTCTTGAGACCGAGGCGGGCTATCTCTGTGGGCAGCACACTGCGCGAGCCCGGGCCGAAGTAAGATACTTCATTGAGTACAAATCTGTTGACCATGATATTATTGGTGTTTCAAAAGAATATGTTGATTACGTGTCTTTTGTGCAAAGTTACTGAAAAATCCTGATATCCGCAAAGCCATCGGGGATTTCTCAATTTCCGGGCTCCAATACGCCGTGCTTGATGCGTTGCCTGCGCCAGGTGTAGATGACGTGCAGGTGTCCGTCGCGCGACTGGATGATGGACGGATAGGAGTACTGGCTGACGGGGCTGTCTTCGAGCCTGGCGATGTTCTCCCAGTGGATGCCGTCTTCGGATATGGCTACAGAGAGGGGAGTGCGTACACCTTTGGGTGTGCCTTGAAGTGTGGCAAAATCATTGTATATCAGTGCATGACGGCCGTCTTTAAGGGTGACGGCGTCTGTGCCCGAATTGTTGTTGGGCAGTTCTGTCAGCTCCATAGGAGTCCATGTGTCTCCGAAATCTGAGCTCCAGGATTGAGCGAGGCGTCCGTTGCGGGTGCGGCATAGAATCTGGAGACGTCCGTCTCTGTGGCGGAGGATGCTCGGCTGTATCGCATAGATGTCTTCGAGACGGTCGCGGTCTGTGCGCATGGCCTGTTCCGAGGGCAGGAATCCTGTAGAACGCCACGTCTTGCCTCCGTCGTCTGAAATTTCGATGACGGCGTGCCAGCCCTTGCCTTCGCGGCTGCTCGGAGATATTATGCGCCCGTCGATGTATTCGGGTTTGTTCTTGATGGGGCCGAGTATGCCGTCGGGCAGAGGCTCTCTGCGGCTCCATGTCTTGCCTCCATCTTTGGAACGGACTACCCATCCTGTCCAGTCGCTGACTTTTGAGCCAATCTTGAAGAAGAGCATCACTTCGTCCGACCCTGGAATCTGGAAGAGCACAGGATTCCAGCAGGCTTTGCGGCGGGCATCAGCAATGTCTCCCTCGAAATCGGGCCTGGCAGGCCCTGCCGATGCGGGTGTGGTGAGAGAGTCGATGCCAGAAAGTCCGGCTCGGACACAATCAGGGTCTGAAAGCAGAAAGACGCCGTCTGCGGCTATCTGAGGTTTGGTCCATTTGTCCGAGCCTTTAGGTTTGCGCTGCACCCATATTACACAGTCGGGGTTGCGCTCCTTGGTGCCTCCGAAGTACGAGGCAAGAAGGTCTCCTGAGGGGAGCTCGAGGATGGTGGAAGCATGACACTCGGGAAATCCGGAGCGCTCGTAGAGGAACTCATCTGTCTGGATGCGCTCACGGCCGTCGCCATAAGATGTGGCCAGAGGCACCTCGAATTTCCAGCGGCCGGATCCGACCTCATAAGTCACCGCGTTGCTGTCTGCCATAGTCGGCTTATGGCCGTCAGCCTTGACTCTTTTTATGTCGGCAGACGGCGGAAGCAGCAGACGGGCTGTAGTGTTGCACGGTATCTCTACCTCCCATGAGATGTGCGACGGGGTCTTGTGCCATGAGCTTGACAGAAGTCCGTATGGGGTGTTGTAGGATGCACTCACGCTGTCGAGGCCGGCGCTGCTGAAATCCGGAGAAAGGAGTATCTCCTTGTATCCCGGCGCTGCGGGATTGATGCCTCCGAGGTCGCGGTAGAACCACGAAACGAGATCGCCCAGCATCATCACGTGATTGTTGCTGTTCATGCGTCGGCTCGCAGTGTCTCCGTTCCAGAGTTCCCATATAGTGGTGGCTCCTTTCTTGACCTGATAGCCCCAGCTCGGGTAGTTTGTATTGGACGCGAGCATCATGGCCACATCGCCGCGTCCGATTCGGGAGAGCAGTCTCATAAGCCAGTTGGCACCGATGACACCGGTGGATATATGGCTCTGGTTTGTGAGGACGATTGTCTTTATGAGATTGTCTTCGACAGCTTTGCGGTATTCTTCCGGCACCATATCGAAAGCAAGCGGAAGGATGTTGGCTGTGGCTGTGTTGTTGCCGTAGAATATGCTGTCAGGATAGAGGATGTGAGGCTTGGAGACAGGCGATGTCCCTTTGCGGACAGTGAGGAAGGTCTTGTTGAAAGCATTGAGCACTCTGGTTGCATCTGCCTCCCATTCTTCAGCCTCGGAGCCGAGCCCCTGCACGCGTGCGAACTCAGCCATCATGCCGCAGACCTTATAGTAGTAGGCCGATGCTATGAGGGCCGGGTCTGTCTTGCGGGCCGGGTCCTGAGAGTGAATCATCTTCGCGTCCTCGGGTGGGACGCACCAGTCGGCATACTTGTCGGCTGTGACAAGTCCCCGCTTGTCTGTGTGGTCCAGGCGGATGCGGCGGAGCCACTTCTTGATGGCCTCATAGTTCTGCTCGACAGGAGCCTTGTCTCCAGTCTGGCGCCAGAGCATATCACATCCGACCGGCAAGGCGGAAGACCATGTCATGTCGGGGTTATAATAGTTGTAATAGGCTGGGGCGATGTCTGGAATCACGCCATCCTCGCGCTGTGACTCGCGGATATCGTCCATCCATTTGGCCCAGAGTGTTGAATTGGAGTAGATGAAATTCTCGCCCCATGACCCTACTACGTGGTCGCCGAGCCATGGCTGGCGCTCGTCGCGCTGGGGGCAGTCGACAGGCATACCCTTGTAGTTGCTGGCAATGCCGCGGCGGGCGTTTGCATAGATAGAGTTGACTATGGGGTCAGAGCAGACAAAAGAGCCGTTGTCGGGAAGGGCGTCGTAAATGACTTCGGCCACAATATCTTCTGGCCTGAGAGTCTCAGGGCCGGTCACCTCAACGAACTGGAACCCGTGATAGGAGAAGCGAGGGCTCCAAGCCACGCCGTTCTCGTGCCCAGATGCAATGTAGCGGTCTGTGCTCTGGGCATGACGCAGGTTCTCGGTGTCGAGCGTCAGTGAGTCCGGCATGATGCGCTCGGAATAACGGATGGTGACAGTGTCGCCCACGTTGGTGTCATGCAGGGATATGCTCACCCATCCGGCTGTATTTTCGCCGAAGTCCACTGTGTGGCGTCCCTTGCCGGAAGGCCTGACGGAGCGTGGTTTTATCCTCCTCATTACCTTCATGTTGGGCGAGCGGTTGGCACGCAGAGAACCATAGGGAGGTGACGCAAGCTGGGCCTTGAGCCACGACGAGTCGTCGTAGCCGGGCAATGTCCAGTCTCCGAGCTCCTTACGGGCGTCATAAATCTCGCCGTCATACTCGTTGTTGCTTCGGATAGGGCCATCGGCCGTGAGTCTCCATTTGTCGTCGCTATTGATGCGCTGGGTGGAGCCGTCTTCATATTCGAGGACCATATTGAACCTCAGCTTGGGATAGCCGAAATTCACCACTTTGTGCGGCTTATATTTCTGGTGCATTGTATAGTAACGGCCATTGCCAAGTGTGACACCGATGGCGTTTTCGGCACCATTGTCCCTGACAAGCCCGGTGACGTCGTATGTGTTGTACAGGACTGTCTTGCGATAGTCGGTAGGGGAGGGCGCGAGGACATCGTCGCCGACACGTGTGCCGTTGATGAATAATTCATACAAGCCAAGTCCCGAGATATGTGCAGTGGCTCGCTTTACAGGCTTTGGCGATGTTTTGAACTCCTGGCGCAGATAGCGTGAGCTGAGGCGGCTGTGGGTATTCTCGACATCCCATTCAAACGGGGCTTCCCAGCCTATCCACTTTCCTCGCCAATGGCTTTCGCCTACAAGCCCTGTGCCGAATTCCGAGGCAGGTGCCCATGGAGTCTCTCCACGATTTGTGTAGGCCTTTACTGTCCAGTAGACCCTGCTGTTGTCTTTGAGTTTAGGGCCGGAGTAGGGGATTAGCACACTCTGGTCGGACTCAACTTTGCCTGAATCCCATATATCTCCCTTGCCTGAGGCGAGAAGCTCGGGAGTGGAGGCCA
>JAIDJD010000466.1 GCA_029052375.1 Duncaniella sp.
CTAATGAGTTGCAGTTGGCTATCGTGTAGGTACTCATCTTGTTTCAGTGAGCTATGATTGGTTTTGATGTTTGAGGGGGCTTGTTGGTTGTGCCGGTTAGCGGTCCATGTCGGGCACGATGTAGTCCATCGAGCCTCCGATGGTTATGAGGTCGGCTATCTTTTCGCCTTGGGTGATGTGGTCGACCACGGCCGCCGCGGGGAGGCAGGGGGGTGCCAGCTTGAGGCGGTAGGGGGTTGTGCCGCCGTCGCTCTCGAGATATATGCCGAATGTGCCGCGGCATCCCTCGACCATCCTGAACCAGTGGCCTGCGGGTATCTTGAGCACCTTGGGGACCTTGACCTGGATGTCGCCCTCGGGGATGCTGTCTATGAGCTGGGCTATGATGCGCGCGCTCTGTTCCATCTCGAGTATGCGTGCCTTGAAGCGTGCCATGGCGTCGCCCTCTGTGAGGACTACCTCGTCGAAGTCTACCTCTGAGTAGACAGCGTAGGGGTATGTCTTGCGGACGTCGCAGGCCCAGCCGGAGGCGCGTCCGTTGGGGCCGGTGACGGCCCAGGATATGGCGTCCTGGCGCGAGAGCACGCCGACGCCCTCCATGCGGTCGCGTGCGATGACGTTGCCGGTGAAGAGGGTGTTGTATTCCCTGATGTTCTTGGGCAGGATGTCGAGCAGGGCGTGGACGTCGCTGACGAAGTCGGGGTGGAGGTCCTGCATGACGCCTCCGATGCAGGCGTAGTTGAATGTCATGCGGGCTCCGCAGGTCTTCTCGAAGATGTCGAGTATCTGCTCGCGCACGCGCAGGGCGTAGAAGAGCATTGTGGTGGCTCCGAGGTCCATGCAGTATGTGCCGATGAAGAGGCAGTGCGAGGCTATGCGCGAGAGCTCGTCCATGAGGACGCGTATCACCTCGATGCGCTTGTTGACCTGGATGCCTGCGGCCTCCTCGTAGAGCAGGCAGAGGCCGTGGTGGTATATCTGGCCCGAGAAGTAGTCGAGGCGGTCCATGAAGTGGAGGGTCTGCGCGTAGGTGTCAGACTCGCATATCTTCTCTACGCCGCGGTGTATGTAGCCCAGGTAGACGTCGATTTTCTTGATGGTCTCGCCGTCGAGGGCTGTGCGGAATCGGAGCACGCCGTGTGTGGCGGGGTGCTGCGGGCCTATGTTGATGACGAAGTCTTCGGGCTGGAAGATGCGTCGTGTCTCCTTGGCTATCTTGCCGTCTTTCTCGACCCACATATCGGTGAAGTCTGTCTGGCGCTCGTTCTCGACGGATACGGGGTTGACGGCGGGGTCGGCGTCATAATCCTTGCGCAGGGGGTAGCCTTTCCAGTCTATGCTGAGGAAGAGGCGGCGCATATCGGGGTTGTTGACAAAGATTATGCCGAGGTAGTCGTAGACCTCGCGCTCGAAGATTGTGGCGATGTCCCAGAGGTCGAAGACCGACTGTACGAAGGGCTTCTCTCTCGAGCCTGTGGCCTTGACCTTGACCGAGAGAGTCTCCCGGCGGTCTGTGGCCGCCATATAATATACGCAGCCGAGGCCGTCCTCTTTCCAGTCCATGCCGACGATGGTGACGAGGAAGTCGAAGCCGAGCTCGTTCTTGAGGGCCGAGGCCAGGCTGTGCCATGCGTTCTGGTCTGCGAGCTCTAGCTCGAGGCCGGCGTTGCCCTGGCTGACAGTGACTTGGGGGAACAGTTTTGCTATCTTCTCCTGTGTATTGGCCATTATCTGTGTTGGATATTCAGTTTGGTTGGATGGTATTTCGGTGTCCTTTGGCGGGGAGAGGGGCTCACTCTGCGGCGTTCTCCCGGACGGGGTGTGCGGCCAGGAAGTCTTCCTGTTTCTGCTTGCGGTTGACGCCGCCGAAGAACTTCTCTACCTTGATTTTGCGCGAGAGCTGCATGATGCCGTATATCATAGCCTCGGGGCGGGGAGGACAGCCGGGGACAAAGACGTCTACGGGGACGATGTCCTCGATGCCCATGGCCACGCAGTAGCTCTTCTTGAAGGGGCCTCCGGAGATGGCACAGCTGCCGCAGGCTATCACGTACTTGGGCTCGGCGAGCTGGTCGTAGAGGCGGCGGAATACGGGCGCCATGCGGTGGACGATGGTGCCGGCCACCATCATGAAGTCGGCCTGGCGGGGCGAGGCTCGCGCCACTTCCCATCCGAAACGCGCCATGTCGTAGCGCGCGGCTCCGAGCGACACGAATTCAATGCCGCAGCAACTGGTGGCGAAGGTGAGGGGCCAGATGGAGTTGGACCGCCCCCAGTTGATGAGCTGGTCGAGCGAGCCGACGACGACGTTGGTGCCGTTGTCGCGGAGTTCCTTGACCAGCTGTTCTATGTATTCATTGTCTTTCCATGCCTCGTAGGGCATACCTTTGGTTGTCACTTCCATTCGAGCGCTCCTTTCCGCCAGGCGTATACGAGGCCCAGCACTATGATACAGAAAAACACCGCTATTGCGGTGAGACCGTTGGCCCCGAGCCCGGCTGCATTGACGGCCCAGGGGTAGAGAAACACTGTCTCTACATCGAACATGAGGAAGAGGATGGCAAACAGGTAGTAGCCCACCTTGAACTGGGCCATCGACTCGCCGCGGGTGGGGATACCACACTCGTAGGGCTCTCCCTTCTGAGGATTGTAAGAGCTTGGAGAGATCAACTTCGCTATCAGGAGCGCGGCCGCAACGAGGGCCACACCCGTGAGCAACGCCACGAAGGCGAGGGTGACATTTTGAATCTCAAGTGCAATCATATAATGATGTTGAAACAAATATTTCGGGTTTATTGCGTTGAGGCCCAACAAATTGAGGCGCGCCGCGACCTCCGGTCACGGCACACTGGGCCAAACGGCACTGCAAATATAGAAAAATTTCTGCAATTGCGGCGCATAATGTTGACGCTTTTTTGCAAAGTGTTTAAAAAATAATAATTTGGCCACGAGCGCGGAAATGCGCGGAAAATTGCGTAATTTTGTGGCCGCTAAAACAGGGTGACACAACCCGCCGCACTCCCGGCGGGCGCCCCCGGAGAGAAGTCAACACAATATCCACTATAACTCACTATGGCAAAGAAAGCTTTGTTAATGATTCTGGACGGCTGGGGCCTCGGCAACCACACCAAGGGCGACGCCATCTCCAGCACTCCTACCCCCTACTGGGACTATCTGGTCAACACATATCCCCACAGCCAGCTCCAGGCCTCCGGCGAGAACGTCGGCCTGCCTGACGGCCAGATGGGCAACTCGGAGGTGGGCCACCTCAACATCGGCGCAGGCCGCATCGTGTATCAGGACCTCGTGAAGATCAACA
This sequence comes from Duncaniella sp., assembly GCA_029052375.1. Lineage (GTDB taxonomy): Bacteria > Bacteroidota > Bacteroidia > Bacteroidales > Muribaculaceae > Duncaniella. The sequence continues at coordinate 3,320 of JAIDJD010000466.1, forward strand.
AGGCCTGCCAGGACGGCTCTATCCTCTCCAACCCCGAGATAGTAAGCGCCTTCAGCTACGCCAAGGACAACGGCAAGGCCATCCACTTCATGGGCCTCGTCTCGGACGGCGGCGTACACTCGTCTCTCGACCATCTCTATGCCCTCTGCGACATCGCCGCCAAGTACGGTCTCGAGAAGGTCTACATCCACTGTTTCATGGACGGCCGTGACACCGACCCCCGCTCGGGCAGGGGCTTCATCGAGTCTCTCGAGGCCCACTGCGGCAAGAGCGCCGGCAAGATAGCATCCATCATCGGCCGCTACTATGCCATGGACCGCGACAAGCGCTGGGAGCGCGTCAGGGAGGCCTATGACCTCCTGGTCAACGGCAAGGGCGAGCAGGTCTCGGACATGGCCGCCGCCGTGCAGAAGAGCTATGACGAGGGTGTGACCGACGAGTTCATCAAGCCCATCAGCAACTCCACAGTCGACGGCACCATCAAGCCCGGCGACGCCGTCATCTTCTTCAACTACCGCAATGACCGCGCCAAGGAGCTCACCGTGGCTCTCACACAGCACGATATCCCCGAGGCAGACATGAAGGTGGTGCCCGGCCTGCAGTACTACTGCATGACCCCCTACGACGCCTCGTTCACCGGCGTGCATATCCTCTTCCCTAAGGAGAATGTGGACAACACCCTCGGCGAGTATCTCTCAGGCCTGGACAAGAAACAGCTCCACATAGCCGAGACCGAGAAGTATGCCCACGTCACCTTCTTCTTCAACGGCGGCCGCGAAGCCCCCTACGAGGGCGAGGAGCGCATCCTCGTGGCCTCGCCCAAGGTGGCCACATACGACCTCAAGCCCGAGATGAGCGCATACGAGGTCAAGGACCGGCTGGTCGAGGCCATCGGCGAGGAGAAGTATGACTTCATCGTGGTCAACTACGCCAACGGCGACATGGTGGGCCACACCGGTGTCTACGAGGCCATCTGCAAGGCCGTCAAGGCCGTGGACGAGTGTGTCCGCGACACCGTCGAGGCCGCCAAGAAGGCCGGCTACGAGGTGATAATCATCGCCGACCACGGCAATGCCGACAACGCCATCAACGCCGACGGCACGCCCAACACAGCACACTCGCTCAATCCCGTGCCCTGCGTCTACGTCACCGAGCGCAAGGATGCCGCAGTCAAGGACGGCCGTCTGGCCGACGTGGCTCCCACCATCCTCAAGATCATGGGCCTTCCCCAGCCCGGAGAGATGACAGGCTCGTCTCTCATCGGCTGACAGGCGCCGCGCTGACACACAAGGCCCCCTCCGGATGGATCATCTGCCTCCGGAGGGGGTCTCTGTGTCTGAACAATAGGGGGGCGCGGGGCGTTATGCAGTTGACAGCTCACGTTCAACCCTTATCATCAACAACACGTATGCGCTCCTACATACTCTCCATCATCGCCGGACTCATGTGTCTCATGGTCCCCGCGACGGCTCTTGCGGAAGCCCAGGAGGATTTCGCCACGGCATTCAAGGCATACAACTCGCAGGTAGCCTCGCACCAGTACATACCCGCGTCAAGGTCTGCCGCCCGGGCGGCAGAGGCCTGTGTGGCCGCCCGCAACTACAACGGCGCCCTGCGTCTTCTCTCGGGATTCGAGAGGGTCATGGGCGAGCGTCATGTGGGCGCCGACTCTCTCCCCGCCGCCTACTACAATCTGGCCAAGGCGCGCTATGGCGTCTACTCGGCGCTCAAGGATGGCGCCCAGGCCGAGGCCTCCCTGCGCAGGATGGCAGACTATGCCCGCAAGGCCAAGTCAAAGGAGGTGGCCGCGGATATGCTCTTCACCGAGGCTAAGTATTACTACTCGGCGGGCAACACCACCCAGGGAGACCGCTGCATAGCGCGCCTCATCAGGCAGTATGAGAGCTCCTCGGACTACTCTGCGGCCGACAAGGCCTACAAGGAGCTTATAGCCAAGGCGGTCTCGTCCGGCGACGCCGTGCTTGTAGACCGCACCTATGAGCAGTATATCCGCTGGAGCGACTCCATCGAGGCCGCCCGCGAGGATTCGGAGCTAAGGAAGGTCAGCTCGGAGAAGGCTCTCGCAGACCGCACCATAGCCCGCAAAGATGCCGCCATAGCCGCCCGCACCTCGCTGATGGCCGTCTTTATCGTCCTCTTTGTCAGCGCCGTGGCCCTGCTCGGTGTAGGCACTTTCTACTACCAGCGCATCCGCCGCAAGAACCGCATGATAGCGCAGGAGAAGGCCGAGGCAGACCGACGCTCGGCCGAGAAGAGCGCCATGATGCAGAATATGTCGTCTTCCATCGGGCCTGCCCTCGAGCGTCTGGGCTCTTCCGACCCCGGCAATCCTGCCGTGGACGATATACGCCGCTATGTTCGCAAGGTTGAGGAATTCTCGGAGGTAGACGCGGCTCCGGCCCTCGCCGAGGGTGTCGAGCAGGTCAACCTCGAGACCTTCCTCGGTTCGATAGCCGATGAGTTCAGGCCCAACCTCCAGCCCGGCGCCGCCATCCGCATCGAAGGTGCCCGCGGGTGTGCCGCCCTGCCGGCCGAGGAGGTGCGCAGGATATTGGAATACCTTGTGGACAATGCCGTCAAGTTTACCCCTAAGGGAGGCAAGGTGACGCTGGCCTATAGGAAGCGGTCGGCCACCGTCAGCCAGTTCATTGTCTCGGACAGCGGTCCGGGCATCCCCCAGGAGGAGCGCGAAGACCTCTTCAAGGCGTTCAATGCCTCGCGCGACATCTCGGACGGAGACGGCCTCGGCCTCCCTATCTGTGCCCTGAGGGCCGAGAAGATAGGCGGGTCGCTGACTCTCGACCCCGACACGAAGGGCGCGACGTTCATCCTCACCGTCCACGGATAAGTCCCCCCTGTATATAAACGAACCGCCCCGCAGACCATCGGCCTGCGGGGCGGATTATTTTAATTGGTGGTTTAGAATCCTCTATTCTCCATTACTCGACTACAGTCTTGGTGGTGACTGTCCGGCCGTTGGCGAGGGTCTCGACCTTGATGAGGATGCCCTTGGCGCCTTCGGCCACGCGGATGCCCTGGAGGTTGTACCATACTGTGGATACTGCCTCGCTGTCGGCTGTGACAGAGGAGATGCCAGACTCGGCTGTGACGTCTACCTGAGCGCCGAGGCCGCCCATCTCGTTGGCGGCGCGCACGCCGTAGGTGTCGCCTGCCTTGAAGTCAGCGGCGGGAATCTCGAACTTGGGCTCGGTGGTGAAGCCGATGATGCCATTCTTGCCGCATACGGCCCAGAGCGAGGTGTAGTTGTTGTTGTCCCAGCTGAGGACGTAGCCCTCGCTCTTGAGGCCGGTCACCTCGGGAGCCTGTTCGGCTGTCATGGCGGGGTCCCAGCCATCCTGGCCGAGGACGTTCTCGATGGTGTACCACTCGGCCTCGCTCTTTGAGAGGACGGGGTTGTTCTCGTGTGTCTCGGCGAAGAATTTCTTGCGCTTGCTCAGGTCGATGGGGGTGCCGGCGGCGGTGACCGAGTTGTACTCGGCCATGCGAGCGGGCCATCCGCCCGACATCTCGTTCCAGCCTTCAGCCTTGGGCTGGGCCTTCATGACGGTGTTGATGTAGAGGGCGATGGGTGTGCCCGAGCCCCAGGGACGGCCGAGGGTGTACTTGCCGTTGGCGGCCGATGTCTCGCCTGTTATCTCGCACTCGTTGAAGATGTATCCATACTGCTTGGGCTTGGAGGGGGCCGAGATGTAGCCGCCTTCGCCCACTACCTGGAAGTTGACGGCCTGGTAGTAGACGTCGCCCTTGCCGCAGACATAGTCTGTGCGGCCGCGGAGCACGCCGCCCTCGAAGTAGAAGCGTCCGTTCTCGTTGTTGGATACATAGGTGTCCTGGTATGCCCAGAGGCAAGCGTCCTTGAAGATGGTCTTGTCCGAGTTGTCGTTGAGGACTATGTCTCGGCCGCGCGAGTCGCCCATGGCGCTCTTGAGTGTGAGGTTCTGGAAGTAGCATCCTGTGGCCTTCTTCTCGAGGCGGAGGACGTCGCCCTTGCCGATGCCCTCGAGGACGTTGGCGGGGCCGTACTGGGTGTCAATCTCGACGCCGGGGACGGCGTTGGTGATCACTACGCCCTTTGTGCTCTCGCCGATGAACGAGATGTTGGGTGTGGTGATGTAGGTGGTGGGGTCGGCATATTCCTTGCCGTCCGCTCCTGTCTTGGTCTTGTCGGCCGAGAGGGGGAAGACGTAGCTGCCGTTGCGGAAGAAGATGCGGAATCTCTTGGTGACGTCCTCGCGGGCCTCTGCGGCGGCCACAGCATCGCCTATGGTGCCGTCGTCGGGGACGATGAAGTCATAGAGGGCCTTTTCTATCTCTGGCTTGGTGCGGGTGGTGAACTTGATGGAGATGGCCTGGGCCGTGGCGTTGTCGCAGAGGTCCATCACGGCGCCGGCGGGGAGGGTGAAGGTGTACTCGGTGCCGTAGGCGAGGTTCTTGTAGGGGAATGTGACGGTCTTGCCGGTGACGGCGGGCTCGAGCTTGGCTCCTGCCAGTTCGCCCTTGGCGCCTGCGGCCATCTTGACCTTCTCGTCGAAGTTGAGGACTATCTTGCCTGTGATAGAGGCGTTGTCAGAGCCCTCGGCGGGCACGTAGCTGAGGAGGACGGGGGCTGTGCCGTCGTTGACGAGCTTGGGTGTGCCGGTGATGTAGATGGCGCCGAGCGTTATGCCGTCTTTCTCGCTGTAGGTGCCGTCGGTGGCAGAGCTCTTGTCTGCTATCCAGCGCAGGGAGAGGGAGGGGGCGTTGTCAAACTTGGCGGGGAGGTCGAATCTGTAGTCTTTCCATTTCTTGGCCCCTTCGATTTTTACAGAGCCTATCTTGGTCCATTCGGTGCCGTCGAGAGATGCCTCCACGTCGTAGGTGGTGTAGGCGTTGAAGTTGTAGGCCATCGCGCCCTCGACGCTGATGGCGGTGAAGGCCGAGGCGTTGACGGTGGTCTGCCAGTAGTAGGTGCCCAGGCCTGCGGTGGTCCAGTTGGTGGCGCCGGGGCGTCCCTCAAATCCGCCTGCCGCCTGCTCGCTCTTGTCGAGCCAGCTCGAGAGGTTGCCCTGGGCGTCGCGCAGGATGAGGACGGCGGCGTCGTTGTCCTCGGCATAGAAGTCGGCGGGACGGCTCGATGCGCCGGGGAGATAGAAGTCCCAGGCTGTGATGAAGTCGCCGGGGCTGAAGATGCCGGTGTATTCCTTGTCGGCGTCCATCGTCACGGTGATTTCGGTCGAGCTCTGGCCGTCGCTCCAGTTGGTGAAGGCCATGATGGGGTTGGGGAGGGCCTTGAGGGTGACTTTGGTGCCGGCCTCGTACATATTCTTGCCGTCCACGACGGTGGGGGC
>JAIDJD010000467.1 GCA_029052375.1 Duncaniella sp.
GCATACGGGCCACGGCGTCGCCGCGCGATATGTGTCCGTTCTCGAGGACGGCCACCGTCACCACGGCGCGGGCGGCGGGGACGCCGGAGCCGTTGTCTATGCGCTGGTCGAAGAGATAGCGGGCGCCCTCGCGCCTTACTGTCAGGGAGGACACGACGGTGTCGCCCATGGTGAGCGAGTTGAGGTATTCGATTTCGATTTTTCTCACCACGGGGTCGATGCCGGCCTCGTGCATGGCGCGGAACGATGTGCCGCGCTCTTCGCAGAAGGCGTGGCGCGTCAGTTCGAGGTAGTGGAGATAGTTGGCGTTGTTGACTATCCCCTGGACGTCGCATTCGTAGTCGCGGACGCCGAAGGTGATCTGGAATGGCGGTTCGGTGGTCATTCTTGCTGGGGGAGGAGAGGCTTTTATGCGTTGTAGAGATAGCGCTTTATAGAGCGCTTGGGTGTCTTCTCGAATTCGTTGGCTATGAGCTGTATCCTGTCTATGCGCTCGTAGGGGGCCACGAGCCTGTTGAGCTCGGCCCTGGTCTTCTCCATTATCTCGGGGAGGTCTGTGTTGCCGAGCTTGTCGCGGTCTACGGCCTCGTAGTCGGGATAGACGAGCGCTATGAGGTTCTTGCCGCGCTCTACCACGAGGCTTTCGGCCACGTAGGGCATATTGTTCAGCTTGGCTTCTATCTCTTCGGGGTAGATGTTCTGTCCGTTGGCCGAGAGTATCATGGTCTTGTACCGGCCTCGGATGAATATGGTGTTGCCGTTGCTGATTGTGCCCATGTCGCCTGTGTGCAGCCAGCCGTCGGCGTCGATGACGGCCTCGGTGGCCTCGGGGTTGCGGTAGTAGCCTTTCATGACGTTCATGCCGCGGACACAGATTTCGCCCGAGACTTTCTCAGGGTCGGGCGAGCCGTCTATCCTGGCCTCCATGATGGCGGGGAGGACACGGCCCGAGGAGCCGGGGATGAACTTGCGCCAGGGGGTGTAGCTGATGAGGGGCCCGCACTCCGTCATGCCGTAGCCGACGGTGAAGGGGAAGCCTATGCGGTGCAGGAAGGCCTCGACCTCGGGGTTGAGGGGAGCGCCTCCGACTATGACCTCTTCGAACTCGCCTCCGAAGGCGGCGATGAGCTGCTGGCGTATGCGGCGGAAGAGCACTTTGTTGAGGCCGGGCATACGCATTATGTTTCTGACGTAGCCCTTGTCGAGTATGGGGCGCAGCTTGTTGCGGTAGATTTTCTCGAGGATGAGGGGGACGCAGATTATGAGGTTGGGCTTGACCTCGGCGAAGGCCTTGAGCAGAAGCTTGGGGGTTGGGAGGCGCCCGAGGAGGGTGACGTGGGTGCCGACGGCGAGCGGCACGAGCATATCGAAGGCGCAGCCGTAGGCGTGGGCCAGGGGCAGGAACGAGAGACAGCGCGAGCCTCGGTAGTGGAGGCGCGAGTCGATGCCGAAGATGACGTTGCCCTTGAGGTTGCCGAGGGTGAGCATCACGCCTTTTGAAAATCCTGTGGTGCCTGACGTGTAGTTGATCTCGGCCACGTTGTTCTCGTCGATGTCGGGATAGTCGACGTCTGCGGTGGTGAATCCGTGGGGATACCTGCGCCGCATCCTGTCTGAGAGCTTGTCCAGGAATTTGCGAGCGTGTCCGTCCATGCCCGGCGCCTCGGCCAGGACGGCCCTGCGCTCGAGCGAGAAGACGGCCTTGACGGCTGTCAGCTGTTCAAACTCCATGTTTTCGAATATCGACTCTGTGATGAAGAGCAGGACACTGCCCGAGTGGTTGATGATATGCTGTGCGTCCTGGACATTGAAGTCTTGCAGCACGGGGACTATGACGGCTCCGTAGGTGACGGCGGACATATATATTTCCACCCACTCTACTGAGTTCTTGCCCATGAGGGCTATCTTGTCGCCTTGCCTGACGCCGAGGGCCTTGAAGAGCATATGCGAGGCGGCTATGCGTCTTGCCAGGTCGGCATACGTCATCGTGGCGCCCGAGCCGAAGTCGGTCAGCGCGGGGAGAGTCCAGTTCTGGCGGAAGCTTGAGGCATATATCTGCAGGAGTTTCTGTTGTGCCATGATAGAATCGATGATTGAGGGGCGCCCGGCCGATGTCTTGCGGTTGGCGCGCCGGCGGGATGCGGTGGCATCCTGTGCCGCAGGGGTCTGTATATCTTCTGTATGTATATATTGAAACGCTTGCGGATGCCGGATTGTTTTTTGCTGAAAGAGAAGGCTCCGGAGTGCCGCCCGTGTCGTCGTTTCTGATGCTTGGGCCGCTGCTCCGGAGCCTTGTCTCTTCGGGAGAGGGGGCCGCCGGTCCTTGGATTGAGGTCCGGCGGCCGGGTTGTGCTATTGCGCTGAGGCTTGTTTTTTTCTTATTTGTTGACGCGGAATCTGTCGGCTCCTGTGGTGAGGAAGTCGATGGCCTGACGTGCGGCGGCGATGCCTGCGTTGATGTTGGCCTCGGATGTCTGCGCTCCCATCTTCTTAGGTGTGAAGAAGACGCGGTCGCCGAAGAGGGCCTTCATCTCGTTGGCCATGGCGGGGGCCACGTCTGCGGCATACTTGAGGTCGGGGCGCTCGGTGAGGGCCTGGATGAGGCCTTCCTCGTCGATGACCTCCTTGCGGGCTGTGTTGACGAGCAGGCCGCCCTTGGGCATGAGCACGATGAGGTCGCGTCCTATGGAGCCGCGTGTCTCGGGGGTGGCGGGGATGTGGATGGAGACCACGGAGTTTTCGCTGTAGAGGCGCTCTACGGTGTCGACGGGGGTCACGCCGGCCTCTTCCATGGCGGCCGCGGGGCAGTAGGGGTCGAGGGCCGACACCTCCATCTCGAAGCCGCGGGCTATGCGGGCCACGTTGCGGCCTACCTGGCCGAAGGCCTGGATGCCGAGGCGCTTGCCTTTGAGCTCTGTGCCCGAGGTGCCGTTGTAGCAGTTGCGCTCCATCATCACGGCCATGCCGAATACGAGTTCGGCCACGGCGTTGGAGTTCTGTCCGGGGGTGTTCTGTACGCTGATGCCTGCGGCTGTGGCGGCCTCGAGGTCGATGTTGTCATATCCGGCTCCGGCGCGCACCACAATCTTGAGGTTCTTGCCTGCGGCTATCACCTCGGGGTCTACCTTGTCCGAGCGTACTATGAGGGCGTCTGCGTCGGCCACGGCTTCGAGCAGGGCGGCCTTCTCGGTGTATTTCTCGAGCAGGGCGAGCTCGGCGCCGGCCTCTTCGACTGCCTTGCGCATACCTTCGACGGCCACAGCCGCGAAGGGCTTCTCTGTTGCTATGAGGATTTTCATATCTCGCGGGGTATGATGGTCAGGGAATCAGTGCTGGCTCTCGAAGTCTTTCATGGCCTGGACGAGCGCCTCTACGCTCTCTGCGGGGAGGGCGTTGTAGAGCGATGCGCGGAAGCCGCCTACGGAACGGTGGCCCTTGATGCCGACGATGCCGCGCTGCGAGGCAAAGTCGATGAAGGCTTTCTCGAGCTCGGCATACTCGGGTTTCATGACGAAGGTGACGTTCATTATCGAGCGCGAGTCGGGGCGGGCTGTGCCGACAAAGATTCTCGACGAGTCGATGGCGTCGTAGAGCATACCGGCTTTCTTGAGGTCGAGGGCCTCGAGGGCCTTGACGCCGCCCATCTCCTTGTAGTAGCGGAGGGTCATGAGCGAGGAGTAGACGGGGAGCACGGGGGGTGTGTTGAACATCGAGCCCTTCTTGATGTGGGTGCGGTAGTCGAGCATGGTGGGGATGGCGCGGTCTACCTTGCCGAGCGCGTCCTCCTTGACGATGACGAGTGTGACGCCGGCGGGGCCGAGGTTTTTCTGTGCGCCTGCGTAGATGACGTCATACTTGGAGACGTCTACGGGGCGGGAGAATATATCGGACGACATATCGGCTACGAGGGGCACGGGGACGTCGGGGTCTGTGCGCAGCTCGGTGCCGTAGATGGTGTTGTTGGTGGTGATGTGGAGGTAGTCAAGGTCGGCGGGCACCTCGTAGCCTGTGGGATAGAAGGTGTAGTTGGCGTCCTTGGAAGAGGCGAGCACGTCTGCCTCGCCGAAGAGCTTGGCCTCCTTGATGGCGTTGGATGCCCATGTGCCGGTGTCGAGATAGCCGGCGCGGCCGCGCATGAGGTTCATGGGGACCATGGCGAACTGGAGGCTCGCGCCGCCGCCGAGGAAGAGCACGTGATAGCCTTCGGGGACGTCGAGGAGCTCCTTGACCAGAGCCTGGGCCTCGTCCATGACGGCGACAAACTCTTTGGAACGGTGAGACACCTCGAGTATCGAGAGTCCGGTGCCTGCAAAGTCTTTGATGGCCTCGGCTGTCTGGCCGATGGTGTACTGGCTCAGGATCGAGGGCCCTGCATAGAAATTATGTTTCTTCATATGCTTGTGTGATTTTGGATGTGGTCTGGGTTTGGGGTATATCAGGATTGCAAAATTAACAAAATATTCTGAACCTCACTCTTGAATTGCCAAAAAAGTTGGCGATATGTGTCCGGGCGACGTTATCCGGCGCTTTCTGCGGGGGGCTGGGGGGCGCGGGCCCAGCGTTCGTTCTGGAGGGCGGCCCAGCGCTGTTCGGCGGGGTTGTCGGCCGGTTGCCAGAGGGTCTTGTGGCCGAGGGCGTCGGGCATGAACTGCTGTGCCACGAAGTGGCCGGGATAGTCGTGAGAGTATCTGTAGTCGCGTCCGCAGCCCATCTCTTTCATCAGCTGTGTGGGGGCGTTGCGCAGGTGCAGGGGCACGGGCAGGTCGCCTGTCTCGCGGACGAGGGCCTGGGCTTTGCCGATGGCCAGGTAGGTGGAGTTGCTCTTGGGCGAGAGGGCCAGGTAGACGGTACATTCAGAGAGTGTTATGCGCCCCTCGGGCCAGCCTAATTTGTGGATGGCGTCAAAGGTGGCGTTGGCCATGAGGAGGGCGTTGGGGTTGGCGAGGCCGATGTCTTCCGAGGCGAGTATCAGCAGGCGCCGGGCTATGAATTCGGGGTCTTCGCCGCCCTCTATCATGCGCGCCAGCCAGTAGAGCGCGGCGTCGGGGTCGCTGCCTCGGACGCTCTTGATGAAGGCCGAGATGATGTCGTAGTGCATCTCGCCTCCCTTGTCGTAGGCGGCGGGGTTTTCCTGCAGGCGGTCTGTGACGAGGCGGTCGTCTATGACGAGCCTGGACCCGCGTGGCGTCGACTGTTCGAGCAGGTCGAGGATGTTGAGCAGTTTGCGCGCGTCGCCTCCCGAGAAGCGGAAGAGGGCTGTGGTCTCGCGCACCTCGGGGTTGTGAGAGGCCATCACCTCGTCTTTGAGGGCGTTGTCGAGAAGGGTCTGGAGCTCGGCCGCGTCGAGGGGCCTGAGCGTGTAGACCTGGGCGCGTGAGAGCAGTGGCCTTATCACTTCGAACGAGGGGTTTTCCGTAGTGGCTCCGATGAGGGTGACTGTGCCCTTTTCGACGGCTCCGAGCAGGGAGTCTTGCTGGGCCTTGCTGAAGCGGTGTATTTCGTCTATGAAGAGTATCGGGCGTCCCGAGGCGAAGATGCCCGAGGAGTCGCGCGAGCACTTCTCTATCACCTCGCGGACATCCTTGACGCCTGCGTTGATGGCAGAGAGGGTGTAGAAGGGGGCTTTGACTGTGTTGGCTATGATGCGGGCCAGGGTGGTCTTGCCTACGCCGGGAGGGCCCCAGAGGATGAAGGAGGCCACGTTGCCGCTCTCTATCATCCTGCGCATGATGCCGTCGGGCCCTACGAGGTGTGTCTGTCCTATGTAGTCGGCGAGGGTCTGCGGCCGCAGGCGCTCGGCCAGTGGTGGTGTCAGTGACATATTGATGGTGCTGGCGTTTTCTGTTTGGTGCAAAGTTAGAGAAATAAGTCGGGATTTCCGATTTTCGCCTTCCAAAAGCTGAGGGTCGAGTGTTAAGGAAAATTAATCGGATGAGTTTTTTTTCAATCCTAAGATTTTTTGATTAATTTTACGCCCTGCGAGGATGCTGTCAGAGGCGTCGCCGCGAACAATAAGGGCTCTCGGCTTGTTGTATCGTCAGGGACGAGAGCCCGACTCTGTGCGGTCTCCGCCTCAAGACAGCATTTACGAACGTTTTAAACTATTGAGATTATGAGCGCTCAACGCAATTCCGGAACACCCAGGACGATGCAGAACGTCTTCGGTATCATCATGATTGTCGTCTATCTCGGCATGAGTGTACTCTTCTTCTGCGGTTTCTTCGACATCCTCTTTCCTACCTGGGGCTGGGTGCGCTGGGCCGGCGGCGCCCTCTTCCTCGTCTACGGCCTCTGGCGCGGTTACCGCCAGTTTGCCGGCATAGATGCCGGGTATGGCAACGACCGCGGCGAATGATGCCGGGCAGGGCCTGTCCGAATCTCAGCAAAACCAGAAAAACTCATCAGCAATGTCAAGAATAAGCCTTAAATGCTCGCTCGCCCTGCTGCCTCTGGCGGCCGGAGCGATGTTGATGCTCGGCTCTTGCTCCGGCAAGAAGAAACAGCCTGAACGACAGCCTATAGCCAAGGTGGCCTGTGACGAGTCGTTCGAGTCTGTAATGGAACAGGAGGTGGCCGTCTTCGAGTATGTCTACCCCAAGGAGGATGTCATTGCATCCTATATGCCGGAGTCGGAAGTGATAGACTCCATCATGTCGATGGGCTCTTACAAGAACGGCGTCGTGACGCGTCCGCTCACCGAGGAGGAGCTCAAGTATCTCCGCTCCAACAAGAAGATTGTACACCAGCAGAGGATTGCGGTCGATGCGATAGCGCTGATCGTCAATCCTGAAAATCCTGTCGAGATACTCTCGCGCAAGGACCTGGCCGAGATTCTCTCCGGCGACGTCACCCGCTGGGACCAGGTGGAGCCATGCAAGCTCGGGGATATCCGTGTGGTGTTCGACCACCAGGGCTCTTCGACAGTCAAGTATATGCGAGACTCTGTCCTCGGCGGCCGCCAGTTCGGGCCTAATGTATCGGCTGTAAAGAGCAATCCAGACGTCTTCAAGGCTGTGGCCGAGAACCGCAATGCCATCGGCGTCATCGGCGTCAGCTGGGTCTCCTCGGACATGGCCGGGCGCGAGCAGTCTGTAGAGGAGCTCGCCGCCAGAGCCGAGAAGTCTGACACCACGGTGATGGAGTTCAGCTCGGACGTCAAGGTGCTCAAGATGCGCGGCGACGGCGAGGTGACGGCCTACAAGCCCTACCAGGCCTATATCTTCGACGGGTCGTATCCCCTCCACCGTTCTGTGTGGATGATATGCACGGCGCCCGGAGGCACATCCCACAGATTCTACAGCTTTGTCACCGGATTCCAGGGCCAGAAGATAATTCAGATGACAGGCATCCTGCCCGCCACCGTGCGTCCGAGGATGGTCCGGGTAGAATAGAGACAAAAAGAGAGCGGAGAGGCGCAATAAACGCCTCCCCGCCTACGTTATATCTGACAATTGACAATACACACCGACAAATCAATACAACAAACAGTAACATATCGATGAAATTACGCATCCTTTCTTCCCTCTTGTTCGGGGGATTTTCTCTCGTCGCTCTTGCCCAGGGCGGCTATCAGGACGGTGTTGACTACTACAACGCAGACCGTTTCGAGAAGGCCAAGGTCATTCTCGAGAAGACTCTCAACGACCCCGCTACCAAGAAGGCGGTCAGCTACTTCTACCTTGGCGAGCTCGCCCTCCGCGAGGGCAATGTGGCCGAGGCTAAGGCCAACTTCGACAAGGGTGTCGAGGCCGACCCCGCCTACGGCTACAACCTCGTAGGTCTCGGCGAGATCGAACTTAAGAACGGCAACAAGTCCGAGGCCGAGAAGTACTTCAAGAATGCCCTCGCCGCCGACAAGAAGGATGCCGCCCTCATGGCCGCCGTGGCCCGCGCTTATGCTTCGGTCGACCCCGTCCGCTATGCCAAGGAGATTGACAAGAACCTCGTCCAGGGCCTCAAGGTCTCCAAGAACAAGGAGCCCCAGGTCTACGTCCTCAAGGGCGATATGGCCAAGGCTCAGGATCTCGGCGCCGCTGCCGGATTCTACGAGCAGGCCATCATCTACGAAGAGGAGGCCGGCAGTGTCAACCCCGAGGCATACGTGAAGTATTCAAACCTCTACAACAAGGTCAACCCCGACTTCGCTATCGCCAAGCTCAAGGAGCTCAACGAGAAGCTCCCCAACTCGGCCCTCGCTCAGAGCGAGCTCGCAGAGAAGTACTATGACGGCAACCAGCTCACCCGCGCCGCCGAGCAGTACGGCAAGTATATGAAGAACCCCAACCACTTCCAGGGCGACGAGCAGCGCTATGCCGGCCTTCTCTACTTCGGCAAGCGTTACCAGGAGTCGCTCGACGTGGCCAACGGCGTGCTCGCACAGGACCCCGACAATCCTTATATGCAGCGTATGGTGATGCTCGACAAGGCTGCCCTCGAGGACTATGCCGGCGCTGAGGATGCCGCCCGCAAGCTCTTCGCTCACAAGGATATGAAGTTCTCCGGTACAGACTATACCACCTATGGAGATGTCCTCGACAAGCTCGGCAAGCATCAGGAGGCCATCGACGCTTATATGTCTGCCTACAATCTCAATCCCGAGAACAACAACGCAGTCCTCGCCAACGTCTCGTCTATGTACACCGCCATCGAGGACTATGCAAAGGCCGCCGAGATAATGCAGAAGTACGTGGATGCCGCCGGAGAAAAGGCTTCGCTCAACGACTACTTCATCCTCTCCAACCGCTACAAGAACCTCGGCCTCTCTCTCGAGGAGGGCTCGCAGGAGCGTGCTGAGGCCGCCGGCAACGGCATCAAGTATGTCGACCTTGCTGTAGAATCCGCCGCCAACAAAGGCCCTCTCTACCGCAACCGCGCAACTCTCCTCATGATTCGCGACGGCTCGGAGATTACTCCTGACCTCGTAGAGACATATCAGAAGATGATTGCCTCCTTCGATGAGGACCCCGCCAACAAGACAAAGTATGTCGACGCATACAAGAGCGGCTACAACAATATCGCCAGCTACTACCTCAAGCAGGGCGACAAGGAGCAGGCCAAGCACTACTTCGAGCTCCTTCTCGAGTGCGACCCCACCAACGAGGCCCTCGCTGAGTATATCAAGAACCTCAAGTAATCCCATCCCCCCCCCCATTCTATATAAAAGCGCCCCGGGCATCTCCCCGGCGGCGCTTTTTGTGTAGATGTGCATAGGTGCACACTCGTATGCACACTCGCGCGTATGTGCGAGAGTGGGGCAATCCGCAGAGCGTTTTGTGTGTGTCCGGGGCTGTTTTGGTCAATTGGCTGTTGCTCAGTGGTTTTGCTTTTAAGGGGTGTTTTTGTGCGGGAATCCAAGTGTTAAAATAGTGTTAAAATGCGTTGAAAATTTGGCGAATGACAGAAAAGTCTCTACCTTTGCACTCGCTTTTGAGAAGCAGTCCCCGCAGAGGCGGTGAGACAAGCAGAGACATCTTGGTGACCATCAGCTCCGACGCTGAGCCGAAATGTTAAAGCAATGTTAAAATCGCTGAAAGACTTGCAGGTTTCGAAAAACCTTCCTAACTTTGCAAAACCTTTCGCACCGACTGCGAAAAGCACTGAAAGCACAGAGCACATTGAAAGATTTACAATAGACAAATTGGAAAGTAGTACAAGAACATTACCGAGGTAATATGAAATGTCTCTACTGTCAATTCCATACTAAAAACGTCCAAGCAACGAAACAACCGGGTTTACCACAGTAAATACCGAGACGACGAGCCACGAAAAGGATGGAGCCTTCGCCGGACAGGTGAAAGCAACAACAAACAATTTCAGGTTTGACGCTTGCTTTATTTTCATTAGAAAAAAAGAAACAAGATATACAACCAACAACGAAGAGTTTGATCCTGGCTCAGGATGAACGCTAGCGACAGGCTTAA
>JAIDJD010000468.1 GCA_029052375.1 Duncaniella sp.
GAGCACTGCTGTGTGAGATAAATGCTTTCATTTTTTTTTCTTTTTTCAATTACCAGTCGATATTATAGTTTGAACAGTCAGTTGATAGTCAGTTAGAACAGGTATAGTCCATTGCAGATCAATCGTTTGTTTTTGCATATGCTGACTTGTGTGCATATGCAAAAAATATAGCAAAAACCGTGCCAGGCAATTCAGATTCTGATTTCAATACTGGAAAAAAGTAGAGAGCATCCCGCATCAGCGTTGGTTGTTCTGAAATTGGGATGCTCTCATCTATGTTGTGCGGCATTTGCTGTATGCTCAGCGCGTCACTTCTTGTATGGGGGAGGTGTGGGAGTCGAGATTTCTTCGGCCTCGACATCCTCCGGCCCGTCGGGGTTGGCGGGTGCTGAGGGGGCATCGTCTGAGGCGTGGTCGGCGTCAGCGTCGGCAGGCTTTGTGTCTGTGTCGGCCTTGGCGTCGTTCTGCTCCTCGAGGCGCTTGCGTTCGGCGTCTCGCTGGGCCTGAAGCTGCATTATCTCCTCGGTGCGTGATTTCCACTTGCGGGGGCCGAAGATTTCCTTGAGGTCCTCGCTGTACATCACCTCCTTGGTCAGCAGAGTCTCCGAGAGCCTCGAGTGGCCGTCGAGGTGTTCGCGTATTATCTCCTTGGCGCGCTCATACTGCTCGCTGATGATGCGCGATACCTCGCGGTCTATGGCCGAGGCGCGCTCGCCTCCGTAGGGCTTGGAGAATCCGTAGGCCTGGCCCGACGAGTCGTAGTAGCTGACGTTGGGGAGCGTCTCGCTCATGCCGTAGTATGTGACTATGGCGTAGGCCATCTTGGTCACCTTCTCGAGGTCGTTGAGGGCTCCGGTGGACACCTGTCCGAATACTATCTCTTCGGCGGCGCGTCCGCCGAGGGTCATGCACATCTGGTCGAGCAGGGCCTGCAGAGGCGTTATCTGACGCTCTTCTGGCATATACCATGCGGCGCCGAGGGCCATGCCGCGGGGGACGATGGAGACCTTGACCATCTCGTTGGAGTATTCGAGAAACCACGAGACGGTGGCGTGTCCGGCCTCGTGGATGGCTATGGCTTTCTTCTCGTCGGCCGAGATGATCTTGGACGAGTGCTCGAGGCCGCAGATGATGCGGTCTATGGCGTTCATGAAGCTGTCGCGGTCTACGGTGGTCTTGTCGTTGCGGGCGGCTATGAGCGCGGCCTCGTTGCAGACGTTGGCGATGTCAGCGCCGGAGAATCCGGCTGTCTGCCTTGCCATCACCTCTACGTCGACGTCGTCGGCCTTCTTGATGCGGCGCAGGTGTACGTTGAAGATTTCGATGCGGTCGCGGAGCTCGGGGAGGTCTACCTGTATCTGGCGGTCGAAGCGACCGGCGCGCAGGAGGGCCTTGTCGAGGATGTCGGCACGGTTGGTGGCGGCGAGGACTATGACGCCGCTGTTGGTGGCGAAGCCGTCCATCTCGGTGAGGAGCTGGTTGAGGGTGTTCTCGCGCTCGTCGTTGGCGCCCATGTTGGGGCTCTTGCCTCGCGCGCGGCCGACGGCGTCGATCTCGTCGATGAAGATGATGCAGGGGGCCTTCTCCTGGGCCTGGCGGAAGAGGTCTCTGACGCGCGACGCGCCCACGCCTACGAACATCTCTACGAAGTCCGAGCCCGACATGGAGAAGAAGGGGACACCGGCCTCGCCTGCCACGGCCTTGGCCAGCAGGGTCTTGCCCGTGCCGGGAGGGCCTACGAGCAGGGCGCCCTTGGGTATCTTGGCGCCGATGTCGGTGTATCGCTTGGGGTTGCGGAGAAACTCTACAATCTCCTTGATTTCGGTCTTGGCCTCGTGCAGTCCGGCCACGTCCTTGAAGGTGACATTGGTGCCCTCGCCGTTCTCGAACACCTTGGCCTTGGACTTGCCCACGTTGAAGACCCCGCCGGGGCCTCCGGAGGCGCCTCCGCCGCTCATGCGCTTCATCATGAAGAACCAGAAGCCGACAAGCAGGATGATGGGGCCGAAGGTCCAGAGAAACGAGGTGTAGTCTGAAGACTTCTCATAGTTGACCTCGCCCTTGAACTTGCCTGACTCTCTCCAGGCTGTTATCTGGTCCTGGAGCTTGTCGGCCGAGGGGATGTCTGTGGCTATGTGGGCCGCGGTGCCCTCTCCGGCCTTGAACTGGCTCTCGTGGAAGATTTTTGAAGCGAGCGAGTCGGAGAGGGTGGCGTCGGCACGGTCGGTGTTGGTGAAGACGGTGATCTTGGTGACGCCTCCGGGCTCGACGTATTCGGCGAACTTGGTGTAGCTGACCTCTTTGGAGAGCGAGTTGTCGTCAATATACAGCATCCCGAGCAGA
Source organism: Duncaniella sp. (assembly GCA_029052375.1). Classification (GTDB taxonomy): domain Bacteria; phylum Bacteroidota; class Bacteroidia; order Bacteroidales; family Muribaculaceae; genus Duncaniella. The sequence continues at coordinate 2,344 of JAIDJD010000468.1, forward strand.
AAGACTATGATGATGGCGTAGGCCCAGTACATACTGAACCTTATGCCTCCTTTCTTGGGCTTGGGTGCGTTCGGTGGGGTTGGTATCATGGGTGAGTCTGTGTAGTTGTGGGAGAAATAGGTCTGAGAGCCGGCCGTCAGTCGAGGTCAGGAATCTCGGTGATCGCCGCGTCGGACCACAGGCCCTCGAGGTCGTAGAGCGAGCGAGTCTCGGGGATGAAGACGTGGACCATGGTGTCGCCGTAGTCGATGACTATCCATGAGGAAGCCGTGTAGCCGTCGTAGTTGTAAGGCTTGCTGCGCGCGGCCTCGAGGAGATGGTCTCGGATGTTGTCGGCGATGGCGGCGGCGTTCTGTGTGGACGAGCCCTGGCA
>JAIDJD010000469.1 GCA_029052375.1 Duncaniella sp.
GGTATATCCACTCGTCGGGGCGCGTCAAGACAAATGTGATGAGCGCGGACGACCCCGACTTCTCCGGACGTGTCTACCGCGGAGCTTCGCGAATAGACGGCATGACAGGAACCCCGGGAATCTGGCAGATTATCGACCACCCGTGGTATTTCGGGAAATAGACCTGCAGACCAATGACATAAAACCGAATAAGCACCGATGATAACCTTCATAATCTGCCTTGCCCTGCTTGTGGCGGCCTACTTCACCTACGGTAAGTATCTCGAGAAACTCGCCGGGGCCGACGATTCCAACCCCACGCCGTGCGAGCGCCTCGCCGACGGGGTCGACTATATGCCGCTGCCCCGCTGGAGGGTATTTCTCATACAGTTGCTCAACATCGCGGGCACCGGGCCGATATTCGGAGCCATTCTCGGCGCCTGCTTCGGCCCGGTGGCGTTCCTCTGGATTACGCTCGGAGGCATTTTCTTCGGGGCGATGCACGACTATCTCTCGGGTATGCTCATCCTTCGCCACGACGGCAAGAGCCTGCCTGAGGTCATAGGCGAGTATCTCGGTATCGGCGCTCGCTCGGTGGTCCGCGTCTTCTCCATCGGCCTGCTGATACTTGTGGGCAGTGTCTTTATCCTCAGCCCGGCGGCGCTTCTCGGCACGATGATCCCCTCTGTGGCCCAGAGTGTATGGGTGTGGCTGATTCTCGCCTATTATATGCTGGCCACCATGCTGCCTGTCGACAAGGTGATAGGCAAGTTATATCCCGTTTTCGGGATTGCACTCATCTGCATGGCCGCCGGCCTCCTCGTGGTGATTCTCTCCGGAGCCTACGAGGTGCCTGAGCTCACCACTCTCCGCAATTTCCAGCCCGACCCTGAGAAGCTGCCCGTGATCCCGACGCTGTTCATCACCATAGCCTGCGGCGCCATTTCAGGATTCCATGCCACGCAGTCGCCTCTCATGGCGAGGTGTGTGACTTCCGAGAAGAAGTGCCGCTCGGTGTTCTACGGCTCGATGATTTCGGAGAGCATCATAGCGCTGATATGGGCTGCCATAGCCATGGCCTTCTTCCAGGGCCCCTCAGGACTCGGCCAGGCCCTTGCCGAGCACGAGGGCAATGCGGCCTGGGCGGTCGATGTCATCTCGCGCACGACGCTCGGCAAGGTGGGGGCTGTCCTGGCTCTGCTCGGGGTGGTGGCCGCGCCCATAACCTCGGGCGACACGGCATTCCGCAGCGCAAGGCTCATCATCGCCGACATCTTCTCTCTCGACCAGCGCCCCCTGCTCAAGCGGTTCATGATATGCATACCCATCTTTGCCATCGGCTACGGCATCACGCTCGTGGATTTCGATGTCGTGTGGAGATATTTCGCGTGGTCCAACCAGGCTCTTGCCTGCGCTGTGCTGTGGACTATCTTTGCATGGCTATACCTTCAGAAAAAGAATGTCTGGATTGCTCTCGTGCCTGCGTTGTTCATGACTTTCATCGAGGTCTACTATGTCTTCATATCGCCGCAGTTTATCGGATTTGAAGACCATGCGGTTTCTGCTGTCTGTGCCGGAGCATTGTCCTTGGCTGCCCTCTGGGCGGTGTCCCGGCGCGTGGCCACGATGCGCGGTCCCCGGGCCTGAGGGCGCCTGAGAAAAATTTTAATCATCTATTCCACAAGACCAATGACTATACTCAATACAACGTTTTACGTAGACGCCATGCTCGAGCGCGAATTCCTTGCATGGCTCAAGGAAAGCTATATGCCGGCCTCTCCCTTGTCGGGCGGTTCAGTCGCAAGAATCATGGCCGAGGTCGAGCCCGGCTTTTCTTCGTTTGCCGTTAGGTTCGAGGCCGGGGACCTCGGCGAGGCCATGGCATGGAACGACGGCGAGGGCGCCATTCTCAGAGGTGCCCTGTGCGACAGGCTCGGAGTGCAGAGAGTGCTCCACTTCTCTACCTTCATGGAGGAGATTCCGCTCTGATGGAGGGGAGAGATGAGGCGTTGCGGGAGTTTGACAGGATAATCCTCGGCATAGACCCCGGCACCAACGTCATGGGCTTCGGCATCCTCGGAGTCAAGTCGTCCAGGCCATATATGCTCGACATGGGCGTATGGAAGATGAAGGCCTCGGACAGCCATTACCTCAGGCTGCGTCAGATCTACGAGAATGTGGTGGGTGTGGCGGAGCGTTACCTGCCGGACGAGCTTTCGATAGAGGCTCCGTTCTGCGGCAAGAACGTGCAGTCTATGCTCAAGCTCGGCCGTGCCCAGGGAGTGGCGATGGCCGCGGCGCTTTCGCGCGATATCCCTATAGCAGAGTATGAGCCGAGCAAGATAAAGATGGCCATCACCGGCAACGGCGGCGCTTCCAAAGAGCAGGTGCGCGAGCTCCTCAGGCGTATTCTCTCCATACCGGCCTCGCGGCTTGACGTGGAGCTCGACGCCACGGACGCACTTGCCGCCGCGCTGTGCCATTTCTATGAGTCGTCCAAGCCGGCCATAGCCACAGGGCCGAGGTCGTGGAAGGAGTTCATAGCCAAGAATCCCGGAAGGGTCAAGCTTTGAGCTTGCGCCTCAAGGCCCGGGCGGCAAAGCCGAAATGGCGCAGGAGGGTAGGCCAGAAGCCGAAGTAGTGCGACATTATGGCAAATCTCTCCTTGAGCGACTCGCGCCTGTTGCGGGTGGTCATCCCCTCGGACAGGTAGTCGATCAGCACGCTGTCGATGTACAGGTTGCGGTTAGAACGCTGGAGGCACAGGAGACACCACTCGAAGTCGGCCGAGAACCTGTATCGCCTGTTGTAAGCGGTCGTGAGCTTGCGCAGGACGATGAATGCCTGGTGGCAGACCACCATGCCGTCGCGGAACGAGTCGACCGTAAGCCGCGTGGGGGCTGTGAGGTGACGCTCCGATATTTTGTGCCCGGAGGCGTCCACGATGTCTGTCTGCCCGTATACGATGCCCGGATAGTCGTTGTCCATGATTTCGTCGGCCACAGCCTGAAGGGTGTCCGGCGAGTGGAAGGCGTCTCCGGCATTCAGGAATATGACATAGTCGCCGTGGGCCATGCCGAGGCCCTTGTTCATGGCGTCGTACAGGCCCTCGTCAGGCTCTGACACAAGCCGCAGGCCGCTGATGCCCGCCTGCTCTACCAGCCTGACGGTGTCGTCCGTTGAGGCTCCGTCCACCACTATCCATTCGAACAGCCGGCAGGTCTGCGAGGCTATGCTGCGGATGGTGGCGGGGATGGTCTGGGATGCGTTGTATGTGACGGTGATTATGCTGTAGAGTGGATGCATGGCTGTCGGGCTGATGGTTTGGTGCAAATATAGTCAATTCCATTGTCAATGCCAAACTTTTGGAGCCGGGCCGGAGGCATTGACGCAGGTTTTTAGTAATTTTGTATGTTGTAACGCCCGACAGGGGCACAGAGAAGAAACCATTAGAGAAATGAGCCAGGAATTTGCTTCGCATCTTCTCGAAGATGCCGTCAGCCAGCTGTCCCGCCTGCCGGGCATAGGCCGCAAGACCGCCCTGAGGCTCGCGCTCCATATCCTCAGGGCCGACGGGTCGGTGGGGGAGCGCCTCGGGCAGTCAATAATAGATATGCGCAAGGGAGTCAGGTATTGCCGATGCTGCCACAATATCTCCGAGACAGAGATATGCCCCATATGTGCCGACCCTCGCCGCGATGCCCGCACCATCTGTGTGGTGGAGACGGTCAAGGATGTGATGAGCTTTGAGAATACGGGTCAGTATGCAGGGCGATATCATGTGCTCGGCGGTGTGATTGCGCCTATGGAGGGCATAGGTCCGGACCAGCTTGAGATAACGTCGCTTGTCGAGCGTGTGGCCGCGGGCGATATAGACGAGGTGATACTTGCGCTCAGCGCGACGATGGATGGCGAGACCACCAATTATTATCTCTATCGCCGCCTGGCTCCGTATCCCGAGGTGAAAATCACACAGCTTGCCCGCGGTGTGTCGGTGGGCAATGAGATAGAATATACCGATGAAATCACCCTCGGCCGCTCCCTGCTCAACCGCACGCTCTTTGCAGATTCAATCAAGAGGTGAAAGTTGAAAGTTGAGAGAGTTTAGGGTTTAGGGCCTTCGGCCTTAGGTTTAAAGTTTAGTTATGCGCTTCGCGCATTTAGAAATAACTGGCAATGCCTTCTTTCAACTCTCAACTTTCAATTCCCTTCTAAACTTTAAACCTAAGGCTGAAGGCCCTAAACTTTAAACCTAAGGCCGAAGGCCCTAAACTTTAAACTGAACAACTCTCAGCACTCAGCTCCTCAAGCTCCATTGAGGCGAGCTCCCATACAGACATTGCGTTTTCAAGCTGTTTGGTGGCTGAGGCATGGCGGTCGTAGCTGTCAGGCGCGGCTGTGCCTGCGGCGAGCTCGGCTTCTATGTCGGCGACGGCCTGCTCGAGCCGAGACACCTCGGCCTCGGCTTCCTCTACCTTCTTGCGGGCGCGCTTCACGATGCGCTCGCGCTCTTTCTGCTCGGCATAGCTGAGCTTGCGGGGTGACGCTTCTTTTGGTTGGGAGTCCTGTATCTTGGAGTCCTTGGCTTTGGGCTGTGCCTTTGCCGAGGCGCTCTTCTCCTCTTCGCGCGGGCGTGGGATATTGCGCTCGAGCTCTGCGAGGGATGCGAGCTTTTTCTTCTCAAGGAATTCATAGATGCCGCCGAGGCATTCCTTAACCTCGCCCCCGCCAAACTCATATACCTTTCCTACAAGTCCGTCAAGGAACTCGCGGTCGTGGCG
>JAIDJD010000047.1 GCA_029052375.1 Duncaniella sp.
CCCCGCCGCCCCCCCCCCCCCCCCGCCCGCAGCGCCCCGCCCCCCCCACCCCCCCACGTTTCATCGGCCGGTGTGTAGGTTTGATTTTGAAAATTTTTCCAAAATTACGCAATAAAACTTAATTCTGCAACTTGTCGGGCGCTCTGTACCTGCCCTTGCGGTCTCCGGCGTCGAGATACGATATGGCGTGACGGGGGCAGGTGTGGAAGCAGGCGAGGCATCCCTCGCATCTGCCTCTCCACACGGGGGTGCTGTCCGGGCGCGTGATGTTGCCGACGGGACAGGCCTTCTCGCAGGCTCCGCATCCTGTACACCTGGCGGTGTCTGTCCTGAAGAGGCTGTCTCTGACCAGCATACGCATGAAGGGGCGGTGTATCAGGTAGGTCTTGGCGTGCGGCATCGCTCCGCGGGTCACGTCCGAGAGGGGTGTGCCGCTCTTCTCGGCCTCCTCTATCATCCCGGCTATGGCGTCTACCCTTGCCGGAACTCCGGCGAGCTTGCGCTGTTCAAGCTCGGCGGGGTCGGTGTCGAAACCGGGTAGGGCCACATAGGTGTTGGGCATAATGACGGTGAAAGCTCCGAGGGTGTGCTGGCCCTTGCGCCGCAGCAGTCTGCGCCATACGGCGTCGGTGTATCCCGAGTCGTCGCCGCAGGTGGCCACGAGGTGGTGTCGCGTGACTCCGGCTCTGTCTGTCTCCATCGTCTCTATGGCCTTGCGCACTATCCGGGGGAGGCTCCAGCCGTAGACGGGCGAGACCCACACCACCCTGCGCTCCCCGGCAGGTATGCGGACGGGGAGCGAGGCGGGTATCATGCAGACGCTCTCGCCGAGCCTTTCGGCCAGCAGGCGGGCGGCCAGCAGGGAGTTGCCAGTGGCGGAATAGCAGAGTATCATAGAGGGGTCAGATGGTCACCTGGGTGGCTCCGAAGCCGTATTCGCGGAACGATGCGTCCTGGACGTCGACGCCTTTGTAGCGGTGTTTCAGCTCCTTGAGCAGGGCGTTGCGGAGTATTCCCTCGCCCTTGCCGTGGATGAAGACTATCTTCTGGCCCTTGTTGCGGAGGTTGGCGTCCATCACTCGGCGGAATTCGTCTACCTGCCTGTTGAGGATGTCGGCGGGCGAGAGGCCTGCGGTGGTGTCGAGCAGCTCGCTGATGTGCAGGTCTACCTCGATGATGCCGGGACGCTTGGCGCTCTGGGCCTTGGTCTCGCGCTTGGCGACAGGCTTGCGTGCGGGGCGGTCGGCGGCGCGCTTGGCCTTGATGGCCTCTTCGATGGTGACGGCCTCGACCTTGGAGCGCGAGCGCACGACGTCGTCGCGCACTATCTCGAGGGATATCACCTCAGAGTCGAAGTAGGGCGACTCGCGGAAGCAGTGGAGCTTGAAGAATTTGGTTGTGTCCAGAGGCATCTCTACCGAGACGGGCGTCTTGAGGCGGTAGGGGCGGTCGGTCTTGAAGGGGATTATCTGCAGGGAGATGCGGTCCATCTCCGGGAGGTCCGAGCCTTCGATTTCGCCCATGAACACCTGCATCGACGGCTCGATGAGCGAGGCGAAGCGGGCGGTCCAGTCTGTCTCGCCGTCGGCCCTTGTGGAGTAGACGGCGTAGAGCGAGTAGTTTGAGTCGTTGACGATGTACGTGTCGAAGCGTGTGGTGTTGAGGTGCTTGATGTCCTGCGGCTCGAAGGCCACCACGATGTTGAGCTTCTCGCCCTCGGGTGTCTCGGGCGCGGCTTGGGCCTGGGCGGCGGGTGTGGCTGTGGCCGCGGGCTGTGCGGTCTTGGCCACGGCGGGCTGGGGGTCGGGCGCGGAGGCTTTCATCCTGGCTGTCTCCTCGGCCGAGGCCACCACCACGCATTCGCGCAGCAGGGTGGGGGTCTCGAATCCGTCGTCGTCGACGTATGCTATCTGTCCTTCGATGCGGGTGATGATGCCTCCTCCGACAGAGTTGAGAAAGCGTATGCGGTCTCCAATTTTTGGCATGGCTGTATTGTGTTTGATAGTTGTTGTCCGGTTATCGTCTGAGTTTGTCCTTGAGGTAGCGGCCTGTGTGTGAAGTCTCGCAGGCGGCTATCTCTTCCGGCGAGCCGCAGGCCACGATGCGGCCTCCGCCGTCGCCGCCCTCCGGCCCCATGTCTATGATGTGGTCGGCACACTTGATGACGTCCGGGTTGTGCTCGATTACCAGCAGGGTGTGGCCCATTGATATGAGGCGGTCGAAGGAGCGCATCAGTGTGGCTATGTCGTTGAAGTGCAGGCCTGTTGTGGGTTCGTCGAATATGAAGAGTGTCGGCTCGCGGACCTCGTCGGCAAAGAACGAGGCCAGCTTGACGCGCTGGTTCTCGCCTCCGGAGAGGGTAGAGGAGTTCTGTCCTATCTTCAGGTAGCCGAGGCCCACGTCGCTGAGGGGCCTGAGGCGCTTGACTATCTTGCGCTCTGTGGCACCGTCTGTCTCGCCGAAGAATTCGATGGCCTTGTCTATGGTCATGTCGAGGATGTCGGCTATGTTGCGGTCTCTGAAGCGTATGTCGAGGATTTCCTTCTGATAGCGCCGGCCGTGACATTCCTCGCAGGGGATGGTGATGTCGGCCATGAACTGCATCTCTATGGTCACGGAGCCTTCGCCCTTGCAGGCCTCGCACCGGCCGCCTTCGGAGTTGAAGGAGAAGTGTGAGGGGGTGTAGCCCATCTGCTTGGCGGCCTGGGTCGAGGCAAAGAGGCGCCGTATCTCGTCGAAGGCTTTGAGGTACGTGGCAGGGTTGGAGCGGGTAGACTTGCCTATGGGATTCTGGTCTACGAATTCTATTCCTTTTAGCCTGTGGAGGTCTCCGTCCATCGAGCGGAAGAAGGCCGGGGCGTCGCCTGAATTGCCCAGGCGGCGGTTGATGGCTTTGTAGACGATGTCTCTCACGAGCGTCGACTTGCCTGAACCGCTGACGCCGGTGACGACGGTCATTACGCCGAGAGGTATCGTGGCGTCGACATCCTTGAGGTTGTTGTGGCGTGCGCCCTTGATGGTGATGGAGTCGCGCCACTTGCGCCTCTGCGGCGGCACGGGGATGCCGAGCGTGCCGGCGAGGTAGCGTGCCGTGTAGCTGCGGTCGGCGCCTTCTCCTCCTGTGAGGGCGCCGATGTCGTCCGGCGCGCCCTGGAAGATTATCTCTCCGCCGAGGCGTCCGGCGTCGGGGCCTACGTCTATCAGGTAGTCTGCGGCGCGCATTATCTCCTCGTCGTGCTCCACGACCACGACGGTGTTGCCAAGGTCGCGCAGCTTGCGCAGGACGGCTATCAGCCTGGCGGTGTCGCGCGGGTGGAGGCCGATGGAGGGCTCGGCGAGGATGTAGAGCGAGCCGACGAGGCTGCTGCCGAGCGAGGTGGCCAGGTTGATGCGCTGGCTTTCGCCGCCGGAGAGCGAGTTGCTCAGGCGGTCGAGGGTCAGGTAGCCGAGCCCGACCTCGACCAGGTAGGAGAGGCGGTTGCGTATCTCGGGCAGGAGGCGGCTGGCCACTGCGGCGTCGCGCCCGGACAGCTCGAGGCTGTCGAAGAAGGCGGCCAGGCGGTCGACGGGCATCCTGACCATATCGCCTATGGCGAGGCCGCCTACCTTGACCCACGAGGCGCTCTGCTTGAGGCGCGAGCCTTTGCAGAGGGGACAGGTGGTCTTGCCCTGGTAGCGGGCTTTCATCACCCTGTATTGTATCTTGTACTGGTTCTCGTCCACCATTTTGAAGAAGCGGTCGATGGAGGGGAAGTCGCCGTATGTCGTGGGCCCGGGTGTCTCAGGTCCGTGCCACAGCAGGTCTTTCTCGGCTTTGGTGAGGTCGGCGTAGGGCTTGTGGATCGGAAAGCCGTAGTGGGCGCTGTCGTGTATGAAGACTTTCTGCCACTCGCTCATCTTGTCTCCGCGCCACGGGGCCACGCAGCTGTCATAGACAGAGAGCGAGGTGTCCGGCACTACGAGGTCTTCAGAGATGCCGAGGATGCGCCCGAATCCTTCGCACTGCGGGCAGGCGCCGACGGGGTTGTTGAAGTTGAACATCATGTCCGAGGGTTCGTCGAAGACGATGCCGTCCGCCTCGAAGCTTTTTGTGAACTCGAGGCGCTCGGGCTTCTCGCCCGGCTTGCTCCATACATAGAGCTCGAGCCTGTCGCGCCCTTCGAAGAAGGCTGCCTCGGCCGAGTCGGCCAGACGGCTGAGCTCGTCGCCGTCGTGGGCCGCCGCGAGGCGGTCGATGACAAGGCGGTAGTCCTCGGCTTTGTGCCGCGCAGGGTCTTCCTTGACTTTGGCGGCGAGCTCTTCGATGGGCTCGAACTCTCCGTCGGTGTTCATCACGCGGGGATAGCCGCCTTTGAGGTAGACGTCGAGCTGGGTGGCAAGGTCGCGGCCTTCGGGGGGCACTATGGGGGCGGCCACGGCCATGCGTGTGCCTTCGGGATAGCGTCTGGCGGCGGCCACAACGTCTTCTACAGTGTGCTTGCACACTTCATTGCCGCTGACGGGCGAGTAGGTGTGGCCGGCGCGTCCGAAGAGCAGGCGCAGGTAGTCGTAGATTTCTGTCGAGGTGCCGACGGTGCTCCTCGGGTTGCGGGTGCTCACCTTCTGTTCTATGGCTATGGCGGGAGGGAGCCCCTCGATGAGGTCGCACTCTGGCTTGGGCATCTTGCCCATGAACTGGCGGGCATAGCTGCTGAGGCTCTCGACATAGCGCCGCTGGCCTTCGGCATAGAGCGTGTCGAAGGCCAGAGACGACTTGCCCGAGCCGCTGACGCCGGTGATCACTGTCAGGCGCCCGCGCGGAATCTCGACGTCTATACCTTTGAGGTTGTTGACGCGTGCTCCGTGGACTATGATATTCTGTTCCCTTGGGGTCTGAATTCCGTCTTGTTCGTGTGTCTGCATATCATACAAAGTTACGAAATATCCCTCTCATTTCCTAATGTCTGTGCCTTTGCCGTGCGTCAAGAGATGTTAAAGCGTGGCGGGGCGTCGGCTTCACACCGATGCCCCGCCATGGGAAAGACTTGCCTATCTTTATTGGTTTCGTGTCTTACGAACAGTGCCGTCTGTTTGATTTGTCGGCTTTAAACGCGTGTTGCTTGTCACATGAATTTGATTGTTTCTCTCTCTCTGATGCCCCACGTGTCTGGGCGTGGGCTTGAACGGAATTGTAGAATTGCAAAGACTGTCTTGAAAAATGTGTTGTGTTGAGGTTTGTGTTAGGATGCAGTGTGAGGTTCTGTTTATTTAGATTTGATTTTTTCTGTATTGCTGTTGTCTCTGTTTTGAGGAGGAGGGGGTTATTGTATTCTTTACCGTGTGGCTTATCGGCTTGTCGCCGTTGTCGTTTTCGGTATGCCAAAGGTTGTTAATTCTGCTGAGATTTCCAAATTTCTACCCATAAAAACGAGTTTTGGGCTATAATATCGGAGTTTTAGATTGAAAAATCGGGGATGGAATGCCTGGTTTGGCATCCCATCCCCGGAGGGTTGGTTATTGTATAAAAATACGATAACTTAGCGTCTGTGATAGGTGATTTCGCGCCGTTCGAGCGTATAGCTTGTGTGCGGTTTGCCGCCTGGCTGGGCGGTGTTCCAGATGCTCAGGCGCTCTGTCCAGTTGCCCTGCGGGTCTTCGGTCCGGTAGAGGTTGAAGACTGCGCTTGTCGAGCCGTCTATGGCTGGCGCCGAGTACTGGCCCACCACTCTGTGGCGGTCGTCATACACGATTGCAGCATATTCGGCCATGCCTTCTGTGCGCATCAGGTTTGGCGAGACGTGTTCGTAGGCCAGGGTGTCTTTCAGGAATCCCCCGTGCTGGCGGTTGAGGTTGGGCCTGCGGTCTTCCCAGCGGGTGATGCGGCCCTCGGCGTCGCGCTTTATGCGCTCGTCGCGCCTGGCCACGTAGGTGCCGAGCGAGTCGAAGTAGACGGTGGTGACCATCACGTTGGAGGGCATGGTGTCCACCTCGACGTTTGTGAAGTCGGCGTCAGGCGTCGCCTTGTAATATGTGGTGGTCGTCACCTTCTTCACATGGCCTGTCAGCTCGTTCAGGCTCAGGTCGGGAGTTTCGAAGACATTGTCCGGCAGGCTGTCGCATTGTATGGTAGAAGGGGTGCCCCCACACCCCGCACAGAGTGCGAGGAGCGAGGGCAATGCTATGGAGGTCAGTGTCCGTCTCACGGGTGTCATGCTGCGCCGTGGAACAAGGGAGCCTCGAGGGCATAGGCCAGTATGCCGGCTATGTAGCCCACGAAGGCAATCCAGGTGAAGCGGCGGAGATACCAGCCGAAGCTGATTTTCTCGAGGCCCATGACGACGACGCCTGCGGCAGAGCCGATGATGAGCATGGAGCCGCCCACGCCGGCACAGTAGGCGAGGAGCTGCCAGAAGAGGCCGTCTGTGGCAAAGTCTCCAGCGGCGGCTATGGGATACATATCCATGCAGCCGGCCACGAGGGGCACGTTGTCCACTATCGAGGATACAACGCCGATGATGCCGGTGACGAGGTAGTGGTTTCCGTTCGAGGCCTCGTTGAGCCATTCGCCGAAGGCTGTCAGGACGCCGGTCTCCTGGAGGGTGGCGACGGCCATGAGGATGCCGAGGAAGAATAGGATGGTGGCCATGTCGATGCGTGAGAGTATGCTGGTCACCTTGAGGTGCGAGTTCTCGCAGAGCAGCAGGTGCTTGTTGCAGCGGTATTCGCTCACGAGCCAGAGCACGCCGAGGGCAAGGAGGATGCCCATGAAGGGGGGGAGGCCTGTCAGCATACGGAAGATGGGCACGAAGATGAGGCCGCCCACGCCGATGCAGAGTATGAGGGTGCGGTCGGGGTTGTTCTCAGCGCCGGGAGCTGACTTGTCGCGCTCGGGCATCACAAGCTCGCCCTTGAGGTAGAGCTGTACACAGAGGGCGGCGGCGACGGCGGCTACTATGGAGGGGAACAGGAGCTGGCTGAGCACTCCGGGTGTCGATATCATGCCGCGTATCCAGAGCATGATGGTGGTGACGTCGCCGATGGGCGAGAACGCACCGCCGGCATTGGCGGCGATGATTATCATGCCTCCGTAGGCCATGCGGTCTTCATGGTCGGCCACAAGCTTGCGGAGCACCATTATCATTACTATAGAGGTGGTGAGGTTGTCGAGGATTGCAGAGAGGATAAAGGTCATGAAGGTGATGCGCCAGAGCAGTTTGCGCTTGCTTGTCGTGGCCAGGGCATCCTGGACAAAATAAAATCCTCCGTTGGCGTCGACAATCTCTACGATGGTCATGGCGCCCATGAGGAAGAAGAGGATCTCGCAGGTTTCACCGAGATGGTGCAGGAGGCGTGAAGAGGTTTCGGCTCCTTCGGGGCCTCCGCCGCAGGCATAGAGCGTCCAGCAGACAACACACATCAGTAGCGCCGGGACAGCCTTGTTGATTTTAAGCACGCTTTCCAGGGCAATGCACAGATAGCCTAGGATAAAGAATACTACGATAGCAGTTACCATTGATAAATTAAGTGATAGATATGAATTAAGGATTACTTTTTCATGGTTGGATATAGTCGTTGGCCAAAGCAGTCTCCATCCGGCAACCGCTTGAACACCGCAAAGTTCGTAAATAACCTTCAAACTACAAAATTTACATCACACAAATTACACATATATTTATATAGAGTGCAATATTTGAATTTGAAGACGTAGGTCGCGGGCTTCTGGCCGGGAACCGCAGTCAGGCAATAGATCCACTCTGTATATAATAGCCATCGGCTTCCGGCCATCCGCGTCATTCCATTTTCTGTTTCTCTGCCATCTCTCTACAGTATTTCCTCTGTTGTTCTTCTACTATTGAATATCTCGTAATATTTCGTCTCTTATATTGAGCTGGGGGCTGTCTTGAGTGAATATTCTGTGGTCGGAGGGTTTCTCGGCAGGCAGGGGGGGCGTCGTATTGCTTGGCTTCCCTGTTGCGGGCGGGCCTTGGCCCGCGTGAGTGTTCTCACAGCCTTCCGAGAGGGTGTTTTGTTGCTGTCGGTGTGTCTTATATCACAATCGGCTGTCACTCAATCAATTCATTTGACATCCCTGTTTTCGTTCCGAAATTTAAGTGTTAAAATTGTGTTAAAACGCATTGAAAATTTGGCGGATGACAGAAAAGT
>JAIDJD010000470.1 GCA_029052375.1 Duncaniella sp.
CCCCCCCCCCCCCCACCCCGCCCCCCCCCCCCCCCCCCGCCACCCCCACCCCCCCCCCCCCCCCCCCCGATCCCCCCCCCCCCCGGCGCCCCCGCCCGCCCTAAGGCTAACCAGGCTTATAAATCTTATAAGACTTATATATTTATAATCCTTATCGACAATGGATAGGAATTACTGCCTGACGGGGGCCTGGGCCGCCGCGTTGGGCGAACGTATGCGCAGGATGCGCGCCATAGTCGGGGCCACGGCCCGGGCGTCTATGGTGCCCGAGAGCGTGGCGGGCTCTACGCCCGGCCCTATGATGTAGACGGGCGACGTGGTGGCCTGCCAGCGCACTACGGGGAGAGGATTGCCCTCCCGGAGTGTCTCGCCATCCTCACGGTCTGTGATTTCCCAGCCGGGGTTGACGGTGATCATGACGTCTCCGGCCGCCGGGGTGTATATGTTGCGCTGCAGCGCGGCGCCGTTGTCGCCGGCCCTGCGCGCTATGATGTCGTCTATGGTGAAGGCCTCGCTCACACCCGACATACGGGTGAGAAACTCGGCTGTCTGTGCCCTGAGCGCCATGATGTCCACACCGCGCTCCTTGGCCAGCTTGGCGTTGAGGTGGAAGAATCCGTTGTGATAGCCCGTGGCCCACTGGCCGTTGCCGTGGATGGCCATCAGGTAGAGGTTGAGCAGAGAGACGGCCTTGCGCGGGGAGAAGCGTCCCGTGGGGATGGCCCAGCGCTCGTCGTCCTTGCGTCCGCCCGAGGGGCCGGGGGTGCCGGCTATGAACACCACGGACGAGGGGAATCCGGCGCCGCGGTCTACAGCCTTGAGTATGGCGGCTATGTCGCGGTCGAGGCGCAGGTAGGCGTCCATGGTCTCTATGCGGTTGTCGGCGTCGCGCCCGTAGAGGTAGGGCGTGAGGTCGAAGGCCACGCTGATCATGTCTGTCACCTGGCGCGAGCCGAGCTGGAGGCTCTCTATCAGCTCTGTGGCCGTGAGGGCTATCTCGTGGTTGCCCTTGGGGCTGGCCTTGAACATCCTGAAGCGCTCTGTCTCGCGCGCGGGGAATGTGTGGCGGAAGGGGTATAGCTTCTTGTATTCAGGCAGGTCGGGATAGGTCTGGAGGGGACGCGAGGGCTCCCATGCCATGGTGTCGAGGCGCGAGGCGAGCGTGAGGCCCACGTTGCGCCTGGCTATGGGCGCGGGTGTCTCGCGGTAGTGCGAGGGCGACAGCCAGCGGCCGTCGGTGTCGCTGATGAAGAAGGCCGAGTTGCCGGCGTGGCCCGAGAGTATCACGGCGGTCTGAGGGTCGGAGGAGAGCGAATGCACCGTCCCTATGCCGCCGTCGGCTATGCGCACCTCGTCCGAGAGGGTCGAGACAAGCAGCCTGGCCGGGGTGACGTCTGTGAGCGAGTATGACCCCTCCTTGCCTGCGGGCAGGAGCGAGGGGACGTCCGTAAGCGTAGAGGGGCTCCAGATGCGCTCGGAGGGGACGCCGTTGACCGAGGGAGAGGCCCCTGTGACCAGGATGGCGGTGGCGGCGGTGGCGTCTATGCCGGGGCCGTAGTCCACGCTCTCCATCACGAGGCCGTTGTCCAGCAGGCGGTTGAATCCGTCCGGGCCGAAGCCGGGGCGCAGCAGGTCTATGTAGTCCTGCGAAAGACCCTCTATGAATATTCCCACCACGAGGCGCGGCCTGTGGCCGGCTCCGGTGTCTGCGGCAAGAGAGCCCAGGGTGGCGAAAGACGCTACCAGGGCTGCGGCGAGACGGGTGGAGACTTGTGACGGGAGGCGCATCGTATGGCGGTTGTTGATATCTGTAGGATAATGTGTTATGTCAGCGGAGCCGGGGGCGGGAGAGCCACACGGCCGCCCTGATGGCCGAGGCACACATCAGAGGCCAGAAGGCCGGGTTGAGGTTCTGGACTCCGCAAACGCCTGCCGCGGCGAGGGCAATCAAGAGTGCAAAGTTAACACTTTGATAGCAAAACTCCAAGCGTTGGGCAGATTTTAGCCACGGCGCCACAGCCCCCGCGAGGCAGAGCGGATTGAGCCAGAGCAGCACAAGGTTGGGCGCTGTGGCCTCGTGGACCGATATGAATACAAGGAAAGCGACCACGAGACCCGCCGCAAAGCAGGCTCCGAACCACAGCGTGTCGAAGATGCGGGCCGCGAGCATATGTCCGTACAGCTGACCGGCGCTGACGGCGGCGGAGAGCAGCAGGACAAGCACGCCAAAAGCCATCGGGGCGAACATGGCACGCGTGGGGCCCTGCGAGACAGAGGGGCTGTCGGCCGAGCCTACTATATAGCTGTCGGACAAGACCGCGGGCGAGCCGTCGGGGAGGGCGGCCCCGGCGAGCATATCGGCGAGAATGACCGGCGCAAATGCGGCCTCGCGGCGCGTCATGGGCCTGTCGATGCGGGTGCCGAGGGCTGTGTCGATGCCGAACTGATACCAGGGATAGGCGCTGTGGAACTTCGCCATGGTCTGGCGGAAAGTATCTCCCGCCCTCTCGGGCATCGGCCCGGCGCCGAACCGCAGGGTGTCGCCTATGGCTCTCTCTATCAGAGAGAGGGGGCGCGTGGCACAGTTGTCGAGTATGTAGTTGTAGCGGTAGACGCGGTGATCGGGCCGCAGGTTGTCGTCGGCCAGCGCCATGAGGCGGGCGGTCTGCTCCGGGGTCAGCGATATCACCTGCTCGCGGACAGCACGCCCCTCGCGCGCATATGACTCGAGAAAGAGCGCTGTCGGATACGCCGCCGCCATGTAGTCTGTCTCGCCCTTGACAAAGCGGTAGACAAAGCCCGGAGAGTTGAAGTCAAAGACACCCCAGTTGAGGGTGAGGTCGGCCCTGCCCGGAATCCTCACCCTTAGCCCCGAGTGGCCCTCGAGCTCGTAGATTTCCGAGCCTGGCATACAGGTGAGCAGAGAGACTACGGCCGCCGAGTCAGGGACGGCGCAGAGCGAGACAAGGGCCGTCAGCATGGCCGCTAGAGAGAGTGCTATTCTTCTCATCATATCGAGTGTCAGCCGAGAAGTCTGGCGAAGTAGTCGCCGGGGATTATGGAGAATATCTTCTTGCCGTCGGGTGTCAGCGACGGGGAGGGAGAGCGGAGCAGGTCTGCGATAAGGCGGTCCATCTCTGTCGCCGACAGCGGCTGTCCGCGGCGTATGGCCGAGGCGCGGGCCATCGAGAGCGCAAGACGCTCGTGCAGCGTGTCGGCCACCTCCTGGCCCGTGTCGAGCACCCCGTCGAGGAGCTCTTCGACAAGGACTCGCGGCGAGGCGTCGCTGAGCAGCGAGGGGACACCGTCGATGCTCCACGACATCCCTCCGCGCGGAGTGATGACAAAGCCGAGCTGGCGCATCCGCGCGGCCACGTCGGCCATCACCTCATGGCGCTCGGGGGTCAGCTCCATGACCTCGGGGAACATCGTGGCCTGGGCCACGAACGCCTCGTCTGTGGCCGTGGACATATAGCGGTCGTAGAGCACACGCAGGTGGGCGCGGTGCTGGTCTATCACCATCACACCTCCGTGCGAGGGGGTCAGGATGTATGTGTTGTTGAGCTGGGAGGTGAAGAGCGCCGACGGCCCGGAGGCTGTCTCGCGGCTGTCTATGAGCGCGTCTGCAGCGCCGGCAGGCCCGAAGAGAGGCTCTCCCTCGGCGGGCTCAGGCGTGCCGTCCGCGGCCGCAGGGCCTGCGGCCGAGAGCCCTTCGTCGCGCTTGCGCATGAAGTCGTCGTAGAGCTTCTCCCAGTCGGTGGGGTCCGAGGCCGGGATGCTGGCCTCGCGCCGTCCGTATCCTCCGGCGCGGGAGGCCGGCGGAGCCGAGGCCCTGCGGCCGAAGCCGCTGTCCGGAGCCGTGCCGAAGACCGGGGACGCCGGGGGGCTGAAGGGATTGTAGTCTATGTCTACCTCGATGTCGTGCTGGGCCTGGCGGTCGGGCTTGAAGACAGGTATCTCTGGGGCGTCCTGCACCTCGAAGTCTATGGCCGGGGCGGCATTGAAGCGTCCGAGAGCGTCGCGGATGGCGGCGGTGAGTATCTGCCATATGGCCTGCTCGTTCTCGAACTTTATCTCGTGTTTTGTAGGATGGATGTTGACGTCGATGGTCTCGGGGTCGACACGGAGGCTGATGAAGTAGTTGGGCTGCTGGTCGGCCGGAATCAGCTTTTCGTAGCACTGCAGCACGGCCTTGTGGAAATACGGGTGGCGCATATTGCGTCCGTTGACCATGAAGTATTGGAGCTGGTTGCGCTTGCGCGAGTTGGCCGGAAGGCCGACGAATCCGCTGACGCTGACTATGGAGGTGTCTGTCTCGACGGGTATGAGCTGTTTGTCGAGGTTCTTGCCGAAGAGCTGGCAGATGCGCTGCTTGAGCGAGCCGCGGTGCAGCTGGTGGAGGGTGACGTCGTTGCTCACAAGCGTGAAGTCCACCCCGGTGTTGACCAGCGCGAGGCGTTCGAACTCGCGCATGATGGCGCTGAGCTCCACGGGGTCTTTCTTGAGAAACTTGCGTCGGGCGGGGACGTTGAAGAAGATGTTCTTGACCATCATGTTGGACCCCGGGACGCAGGCCTCGGGCTCCTGGCTCTCCACACGCGAGCCGTTGATGATGAGACGCGTCCCCACAGTGGCTCCGCGGAGCATGGTGCGGAGGTCTACCTGGGCTATGGCCGCTATGGAGGCGAGGGCCTCGCCGCGGAATCCCATGGTATGGAGCGTGAACAGGTCGTCGGCAGACGATATCTTGGACGTGGCGTGGCGCTCGAAGGCGAGGCGCGCGTCGGTGTCGCTCATGCCCGAGCCGTCGTCTATGACCTGGATGAGGGTGCGGCCCGCATCCTTGAGAACAATGGTGACCGAAGAGGCTCCGGCGTCTATGGAATTCTCGACAAGTTCCTTGATCACCGAGGCGGGGCGCTGTATCACCTCGCCGGCGGCAATCTGGTTGGCGACGGAGTCCGGCAGGAGTCTTATGATGTCACTCATCTTCTTCTTTCAGGATTGATGGTTGGGTTGTGGGCTCGGGGGTATCAGAGGTCTCGGGGGTCTCTGGGGTCTCGGGATTC
>JAIDJD010000471.1 GCA_029052375.1 Duncaniella sp.
CGCCGCCAAATCTCTTCTAACAAATTGAATTTCAATAATTTCAAAGGACTCTTATGATTTTTTAGTGGACACTAATGGCTTATTATGAATCATGATTATCTGCACCGTCTGAAGCCTGTCTAATGATTCTGGCCGGATTGCCAGCCACAACCGAATCGTCGGGCACATTTTTGGTCACAACACTTCCGGCGCCAATCACACAGCGATTTCCGACAGTCACTCCCGGACATATTATCGAGCCGCCACCTATCCAGCAGTCATCGCCGATAGTCACAGGATACGCATATTCCTTGCTCTCTCTGCGGGCAACGTAATCCATAGGATGGTGGGGCGTGTAGATTTTTACATCAGGGCCTATCAGGGTGTGGTCGCCGATTGTGATGTAGGCTCCGTCGAGGAACGTGCAGTTTGCGTTTACAAAGACACGCTCGCCAAGCCTGATGCCGTGTCCGTGGTCACAATGAAACGGAGGGCAAACAATCGAGGATTCAGGAATCCCCGGAATCAGATTCTCAAGCAATTTACGATATCCCTCGTCGTATGAACTCATGGTTCGCAATCTCGCAAGCAGTTTTTTCGCATGGATAAAACTCTCCTGCAATTCGGGAGCGCTCATATCGGCGAGTTCACCATTGCGCATTTTCTCAATTTCATTCATAATAAGAAAGTCGATTTCTCTTTTTGCCCATCAGTCCATACGGGCAGATCAATAAATGCAGAAGCGCGGACTGCAACGCCTCATCCTGATTGGAGGTATTAGAAATGTCGTGGATTGTATTGCTCCAACCCTACCACAAAGGTAGTAAATTATTATTAGATTTTGATTGGCACCTCAATCACAAAGATGAATTGTCGTCTTATTCTACTGACCGGCAGATTATACCAGGATTACGGCAATCACTACCCTGATTACATATTGTGCAGTATTGCCGATTGCCTTTCCGGTGATTCTTTTTAACTTTGCAAAAAGAACTAAACGACATGGAAATATTCGAGGCAGACACCATAGAAAAATACAATCGCTATTTTGGTTTTGAGACACGTCATCCGCTTGTAAGTATAGTACACTTCGACGATACGGTAGATCAGCCTACCCACTGTATGCACTTCGGTTTTTATGCCCTGTTTCTCAAAAACACCACCGGTTGCAAAATCAATTATGGCAAAACCACTTACGACTTTGACAATGAAACAGTTGTAAGTTTTGCACCCGGACAGACTGTCGTCATACATCGCCTGGAGGATGGTCCGGCTCCGATAGCCACAGGATTGTTGTTCCACCCTGATTTTCTGCATCGGACTTCCCTCGGGCAGAAAATCAAGCAGTACTCGTTCTTCTCCTATGCCTCCAATGAAGCCCTGCATCTCTCGTCAGAGGAACGAACCATTTTGCAGGATTATATGGACAAGATTGAGAGAGAGTTACAGCATCCGATAGACAAATTCTCAAAAGCCTTGATTATCTCCAATATAGAGGTGATGCTCAATTACTGCATGAGATTTTACGAAAGGCAGTTTATTACACGCGAAGAGCTGAACAACAGCACAATGGGTCGTTTTGAAATCTTGCTGGACGAATATCTTGATTCAGGCATGGGGTTGACAGAGGGGAGGCCGACTGTCAAGTATTTTGCTGACAAAGTATGCCTGTCGCCGAATTATTTTGGAGATCTGGTTAAATCCGAAACCGGAAAGACGGCTCAGGAGTATATCCAGCTGAAAATGATAACCTATGCCAAAAACTCGCTCCTCGACCCCAAGTTGAGCACTAAACAAATTGCCGAACTGTTGGGATTCCAGCATCACCAGCATTTCATACGCTTCTTTAAAAAGCAAACCGGCAACACGCCGAGAGAATACAGGCTGCAGATGGATTGACACGGCGGAAGCAGAGGTGACAAATGGTGTCCCCTGCTTTCTGCCATACAACCCAATCCAGTAGCCACGTCCATTTAAAGAGCTATCTCTCACACACTTTGGCCGGGATAATTGGCCAGCTCTATCTGACGCTGTATTTTGTCCCTGACCTGTCCGAACGACAGAGGTGTGAAACCGTTGTTGTCCACACCGACGTCAAGTTGCGTCGGATAGAGACAGTGCAGACGCTCCGCATCTATACCTGTGTTTTCCGGACGCGTATGCACGTGGCCGAAGAGCTGCCAGACATCCTGATTGTAACCTCCGTCAAAGCAGAGATAGGGGAAGTGGTCCAGATAGAGCAACTTGCTCCCCGCCTGTATGCACATCGACAAGGCCACCTCTTCAAACCGACCCGTCAGACTTTGCCTGAAATTCTTCAGGTCATGGTTGCCGAGCACGAGGTAGATCCGGCCGTTGAGACTGTCGAGTATCCTGTTCCACTCCGAGGTGCCTCCGAGACAGAAATCGCCGAGATGAAAAACGATGTCGTCAGGCCCAACCACACTGTTCCAGTTGTGAATCAACGTCTCGTTCATCCGGTCGGCATCCTTGAACGGGCGACCGCAGAAATCAATAATATTCGTGTGGCTGAAGTGGGTGTCTGAAGTGAAAAACAGGCCCTCCTCAGCAAACTTCTTGATGTTCATTCTTATCTCTTTAGACAGCGGGTCATAACTGTCACGCCGGATGAGACATCACCCCTGCCGACAGCCATGCTTGGAGCTCGATCCTTGTATTCAATTCAGATTTATCCGATACAGCACATGGACACACAGCGGCGACTCAGGCGAGAGCTTCGGGTGTTCAAATTCTCCTGCCTTCTCCATGCCTATCTTCTGCATCACGCGCTCAGACGGGATATTGGTCCGGGCCGTGAAAGAGTACAGCCTATCGATGCCCATCTCTTTGGCCCGCTCCAACACCGCTTTCGCAGCCTCGGTGGCATAACCCCGGTTGTGACAGTCAGAGGCAAGGCGCCACCCTATCTCCACACCGGGAGCGAAATCAGCCTCAAAACCGATCTCATGCAGCCCTACATAGCCGATAAACCGTCCGGTCGACTTGACCTCCACGGCATACAGCCCCCACCCTTTCAGGCGGAACTCTTCCTGAATCCGATTGTAGAAAGCCTCGGTCTCGGCAAAGCTTATTGTTGACGGGAAGTATCGCATCACCTCAGGGTCCATATTCATCTCTGCAAACAGAGGCAAATCCTCAGCATTCCACAAACGCAATATCAGTCTCTCAGTTTCAATGCAGGTCATCATCGGTTTGGTTCAAATCGTTAATTCCGTCACAAAGTTAGCGATATTTCCACACGCCTGCAAGGCTGTGTTACGGAATAAATGAGTAAATTTGCGCTCTGTAACCATCTGTCCATCCATGCTGAAACAAGAAATATCCAATCTTATAAACAGAGACCGCAATGGTTCCCTGGCCAGCCGTGTCTACGACTGGATGATGCTCGTGATGATAGTCCTGAGCATCGTGCCTCTGATGTTCATCAAAGACTATCCCGTCTTTCGCCCGATAGAGATTGTTACGGTAGCCGTGTTCATCATCGACTACGGCCTGCGCTGGTGGACGGCGCCCATCTACCTCAGGCGCGGGCGTCTATCCTACCTCGTCTACCCTTTCACCCCAATGGCCGTCATAGACCTGCTCTCCATACTGCCGGGGCTAAGCCTTATAAATCCCTCGTTCAAGCTCCTGCGCATCACCCGCCTGCTCAGGATAGTCCGTCTGCTCAAGGTGTTCCGCTACACAGACAAGGTGACACTGCTGATCAACGTCCTCCACAAGGAGAGACAGGTGTTGCTGACGGTGCTGATGCTGGCCCTCTTCTATATCTTCATCACAGCCCTCGTGATGTTCAACGCCGAGCCACACATCAATCCCGAGACCGGAGCCGTGACATTCCACTCATTCTTCGACGCGCTCTACTGGGCCACGGTGACGCTGACCACGGTGGGCTACGGCGACCTCTGCCCTGCCACAGACGTCGGGCGCGTGGTGTCCATGCTCTCCTCGCTCTTCGGCGTGGCCATCATCGCCCTCCCCTCAGGCGTCATCACAGCCAGCTACCTCGAACAGCTCAGAGAGCTCCGCAACGGCGGCGAGAGGCCGGACAGGGATTCCGGCACGGAGCCTCGCCAAGAGCCTTGAACACAATGCGTGAGATATCGGCTATCACAGCCTCTGTCTGCTCCATACCGCAGGCCGACCCCGACACAAAGACGGCTATTGCATAGCTGTCGCCCGAGGGGAGCGAGACAAACCCGGCGTCATTGACAGCTATTATGCGTCCGCGGCTGTCGATGTCGCCCGTGCCTGTCTTGTGTGCTATGGACGCCTCCGAGCCCGCCAGGCCGGCCGGAAGCCTCGAGAGACCGGTACGGCAGTCGAGCATTATCCCTGCCACTTCACGGCTGACAGGATTGCGCCCGCAGACTCCGCCTCTGTAAAACTCGTCGAAGAGACGCGCCATGCCGAGTGGCGTTGTGCAGTTGATGTCACAGAGAGCAAGGTCGCGGTGCATCTCATCCTCCGTCGAGGCTATCACGGTCTCCGGATGACCTATGGCCCTCATCAGGCTGTCGGCCACGGCCGGCCCTCCTATCAGGCGGAACAGGCGGTCGCAGGCATTGTTGTCGCTCTGCCCCACCGAATAGCCGAGCAGCTCAGCGAGAGTTATTTCCATCCCGGCTGAGCCATACTTGTCGCGCATAGGGCTCCATGTGTTCTCCGGCAGGTCGGATGGTTCGACAGATATTGTATCCGAGGGCAGTATACCTCTGGCCTCACACCAGTCTGCCACGGCCAGTGCCTGCGGGAACTTGTAGACGCTTAGCATGGGGAAGGCTTCAGCTCCGTTGACCTCCAGCGTATCGCCTCCGGACGTTATCACGGCCACGCCTATGCGGGCATCGACGCCAGAGATGCGGCGCTCTATCGAGTCGCGCAGCGCGACGAGGTCTGCCCTCTCACAGGCGAGCGAAAGAAGCGGGAAGAGGAACGACAGGAGGACACCCGACACAGCTTTTCTGTACATATATATGTCTTGATTTTTAGTTCTTTAGATTATATTTCAATTTTAAGGCTCTGCCTTAGGCCGCAGCGCGCGCCTGAAGGCATACCCGGGGAGACCCTCGAAG
>JAIDJD010000472.1 GCA_029052375.1 Duncaniella sp.
GCCGAACCCCCACTGCCCGGTGATTACGGTATTGGTGTTGTCGTCAAAGCTGCCGGTCTCCCATATCGAGGGGTCGAAACATCCGCTGACGAGGGGGAAGAGCGTGGCATTGAAGGTGAGAGTCTGCGAGCCGCTGACGGCGCCTGCCGTGTATGCCACGGTGGCTGTGGCCTTGCCCTGGCCTATGGCGGTGAAACGTCCGTCGGCCCATGTGAGGATGTCAGGGTTGTGTATCTCTACGTTGAAGTCTGCGTCGAGATTGCTCTCATACCCGTCGTACGACGCTATCAGGGCCGGCGTCTTTGAGCTGCCTGTGAGCATGACGTGCTCGCGCTCTAAGCCCTCCTTGCGCGGAGACATACACAGCTCGGCCTTGGAGGGCGAGGGCATACGGTCGCCCGCATATTCCTTGTACCAGTGGTAGACGGGCCAGAGGCAGGCGTCCGGGTCGTTGTAGAGGGTATAGTTGCCGGGGGTGCCTGGCTTGCCGTCGAACTTGGCGAGATGCTCAGCGCCGGTGAATATCATCCAGCTGACGTTGCCGGTGAGGTCGGCCAGATACTTGAAGTTGGCGCCGAAGCCTTCGCCGAGCATACGTCCCGTGATGCTCTTGCCCCACGAGGCGTTGTACTTGGATGGGGCCCAGTCCATCTCGGTGACGAGGATGGGGGCGAGGTCGGCCGCGGGTTCTACCTGGGCCCGCCACCCGGCCGAGAAAGCCTCGAAGCCTCCTCCGTAGCTTCCTCCGAGCTCGTGGCTCGGCTCTATGGCGTCGCTGCCATACCATCCGGGATAGACATGGACGGCATAGCCGATGTTGTCGCCCTGTATGGGATACTTGGCAAATCCGGCATACTGAGACTGATAGCCTGTGCCGGGTATCCAGAGGATGTTCCGGCATCCGTTGTTGCGCATCAGGTCTACTATCTCCTGGAAAAACCGGGTGAGATTCTTGTTGCATCCGTCAGTGTTTGAGCGATACTGGCCGTCGGTGTCCTTGATACTTACAGGCTCGTTGGCCAGCTCGAACATTATGTGTGGATTGCCCGTGA
Source organism: Duncaniella sp. (assembly GCA_029052375.1). Taxonomy (GTDB): domain Bacteria; phylum Bacteroidota; class Bacteroidia; order Bacteroidales; family Muribaculaceae; genus Duncaniella. The sequence goes on from JAIDJD010000472.1 coordinate 1,053, forward strand.
GTCTCTCCTCTGTGGAGACATAGCCCCACACACGCTTAAGATAGCTGTGATAGGCGTCGCCGACGGCAATCTCCTCGGGACACACGCCCGGCGGACGCATCACCACGTAGAGGCCTTTGGAGATGGCATACTCGGCCATGGGGATGAAGACGGAGTGGAGATAGGTGCGGAAGCGGTTGAAGTCGAAGGCCGAGATGTCGTTCTCGCCCGTGACGGGCTTGCCCGGCGTGTTGGACCAGTAGGGGTCCATGTGCAGGCGCAGCCAGGACATCTTCCATCCGGCGGCGAGCAGCTGGTCTATCTTCTCCTTGTTGTATCTGAGGCAGGCGTCGACGTCATAGTTGTCCCACTTTGAGCCTTGTTCGTTGAACCACGGGCTGTATGTCTGGCCGAAACCGTGGAGGTTTACGGTTGTGCCGTCGGCCGTCTTTAGGTGGCGGCCTTCGACGTGCAGCTCCGGCATCGGCATACCGGGCCAGGCGAGAGCCTCCGGACAGGAGGCAATCCAGACGAGCGGCGCGAGGAGCAGTTTGCAGAGAGTATTCATCCGTCGGTATTGTATTATCGGTATTATTTGAAAGTCCAGCAGTCGAAATTGAAGAGTTCTGGGCCTTTGCGACCGGTAAAGACAAAATACAGGTCATGCACGCCTGTCAGCTCGGCCAGCACGGGTGTCTCTATGTAACGCCACTTCTCCCAGCCTCCGGTGCCGGGGACGTCGAGGCGGGCCATCACGGGGCCTGAGACACTGTCTGTCCTCACCTCTATGGCGCCGCCTCTGAGCCCCGAGGCTACCGAGGCTCCGAATCTCTTGGGACTGTTGGGGCCGAAGCTGACGTTCTCGACCATCAGGTAGTCACCGTTGTGGATGTCTGAGACATAGACGCCTGTCTCTTGGCTCTGTCGGGTTGTGATGCCCTCAGACCATGCCATGGTCTCGGCCTCACGGCGCCCATAGGGATTGAAGTTTGAGATGGCCCTGACACCTTGCTCGGTGGGCTTTATCTCAGGAATAGAGCCGTCGGCGTTGTAGCTGAAAGGCTCCACGGCCACGCTGCGGGCAAAGCCTCCACCTTTGGGGAGACGCCCCGTGTGGTAGAAGAAGTAGGGCTGTCCCTTGTACTCTGTGATGCCTGCGTGGTTGGTGAAAGAGTTGGTCCAGTCTGTCTGATTCATTATCACGCCCCGATATTTCCATGGGCCTGTGGGTGATGTGCTGGTGGAGTAGGCTATGCTCTCGGGTATGCCTCCGGCGGCATAGACCATGTAGTAGAGATTGCCGCGCTTGTAGAACCACGGGCCCTCGGTGTATGTAGAGAGGTATTTCTTGTCTGCCTCCATAGGGACAAACCTGGGCTCTCCGAAACCTTCGGGGGTAATCTCTGTCTTGCATATCTCGCCGTCGAACGATATCATATCGCGGTTGAGCTTCACATAGTAGATCTGCGGATTGCCCCAGTAGAGATAAGCCTGGCCGTCGCTGTCGATATAGACTGTGGGGTCTATATAGTCCCAGCTGCCGTCTGCGAGCGGTCTGCCGAGTGCGTCCTTGAAGGGGCCTGTGGGGGAGTCGCCTACGGCAACGCCTATGGCCATGGCGCCAGAGAGCTTTGAGTGAAGGGGCACATAGAAGTAAAACTTGCCGTCGCGCTCGATGCACTGCGGTGCCCAGGCACGGTCGTCGGCCCACTCGAAGTCCTCGATGGCGAGAGGCGAGCCGTGGTCGGTCCAGTTGGCCATGTCTGTGGTCGAGTAGACGCGCCACTCCTGCATCCAGAAGAAGTCTGCGCCGTTCTCGTCATGACCGGTGTATATATAGAGCGTGTCGTTGAAGACCATCGGCGCAGGGTCGGTGGTGAAGCAGGTCTGGACTATGGGGTTGCGGGCCTGCAAGGAGATGGCCGCGAGAGCGGCGAGGGGGATCAGTCCGTATATCTTTTTCATATTTCAGGTGATGTCAGGATTTGAAGAGGAGAGGCAGGAATTTGTTGAGGCAACGGCGCCATGTCAGCCACTCGTGATGAGTGCCGGGCGAGAGATAGTAGGTGTGGTTGATGCCTATGCGGTTCAGCTCTGAGCTGATGCGGTCGCTGCCGAAATTCTCCTCGCTGCCCATGCCGAGGAAGAATGTGTGTACCTTGGCGTTGAAGGCGTCGGCATCGTTGAATATGCCGTCATAGGCCTTGTCTATCCCCTCCGAGAGGAAGAAGAGCGCGCCGCTGAAGGAGCCGATGTGGGCAAAGCGGTCGAGGTTGCGGAGGGTTATCTCGAATGTCTCGTGGCCACCCCAGGAGAGACCCGCCATGGCGCGGTTGTCTCGGTCGGTATGGACACGGAATGTTTTTTCTACAAATGGAATAAGCTCGTCGAGCATAATGGGTGTGAACGAGGCTCCGAACTCGTCGCGGGTCTCGCCCGGCCTTGTGCCGTGGATATATCCGCAGTTGCCATAGTCCATCACCACTATCATCGGGACACATTTCCCGGCCGCTATCTGGTTGTCGAGGATATTGGCCATCATGCCCTGCTGGTGCCAGCCGCGTTCGTCCTCGCCCATGCCGTGCTGGAGATAGAGCACGGGGAATCTGCGTCCGTGGTCTGCCTCATACTCTGCAGGCGTATAGACGTAACAGCGTCTCTGTGCCTTCTCGATTTCCGAGTAGTAGCGGCACTCCCTCACCTGGCCGTGAGGAATGTTCTTGTCGTAGGTATAGTAGGCGGACTCCTCGGCGCTCTCGGGTATCTCGATGCCCGAGGCCTTGCGTCCGCATCCGTAGAAAGTCTCGCTCGCGGGGTCGTTGACGGCCACCCCGTCCACGAGCATGAAATAATAATGGAATCCCTGAACGAGAGGGTCGGTGGTCACACTCCAGTTGCCGTCCGCGGCCTTGGCCATATCGTACTTGCGTCCGCAGATGTCGAGCTTGACATCGTGGGCGTCCGGCGCGAATATGCGGAATGTAGCCCTTGAGAGGCTGTCGACACAGGGATATGCGGCTTCGGGGATATTGGTCGAGGCGGGTGTCCCTGCGGTTGCTGGAGAGGCTATGGCGGCCGATGCTGTCATGGCGGCCAGTATGGAGAGTGCTATCTTTTTCATCTCGTTTCTGTTTTTGTTGGTGCAATCTCCGATGCCCGCAGACCGAGGCGGTACTGCGGACATCGGGAGAACCGCATGATATCAGTTAAGTATGGCTGTCTTCTTGCCGTTGACTACATAGAGCCCGGGACGGAGCGTGCCCAGCATCGACTTGTCGTCGGTGTCGAGCACACAGATGCCCTGGAGGTTGTAGACTTTCCAGCGCGAGGGTGTCTCGATGACGGTGTCGGCAATGGCAGAGCTCGACACGGTGTAGAGTTTCACGTCGGTCATGTACATTGTGCCGGCATACTTGCCGAGGTTGAAGACAATCCTGTTGGCGGGGAAGCTCTTGTCGTCGCCCTCGACGGGGGTGCCGTAGATGATGACGTGCTTCCAGTCTTCGGTGACGTTGAATTTGGTCATGGAGCCCTTGCTTGAGAAGTTATCGCTGTTCTGTATGCCGACGGTGATGCCGGTGAAGGGTGTGCCCTTGACGTCAAAGCCGAGATAGTAGGTCTCGCCGAAGGTGAGCTCGGTGTCGATGGCCATCTGCACCTTCCAGTCGTCGGTGGCAGTGGGGTTGGTGTACTTGAGGCAGGGCTTGCCGTCCTCGTCCACGTTCTCGAATGTCGCGCCTTCGCCCCAGCCTCCGAGAGTGGCGCCGTTGCCGGTGTAGTAAGACTTGATGATGTCGCCGGTGGTGGGAAGCACTACAGGCTCGGCGTCGTGGGTCACCTTGACATACTCAATCTCGTATGTGCCCGCCATCTGGCCGGACTGGAAGATGACAAAAGACTTGTCTGTGGTGATGCCGGAGAGCTTGGCCGATACCTCGTGCCACTCGTTGTCGCCTGTCACGGCCATGGGAGTGTCTACGGTGGCGCCCCAGTTGCCGAGCACGACGGTGATGTTGCCAGAGACGTTGCTCTTGATTTTGGAGGTGACGGTGTACTCGTAGTTCTCCTTGGGGTTGACGTCAAAGTCGTTGAATACGAAATACTGCAAATGTA
>JAIDJD010000473.1 GCA_029052375.1 Duncaniella sp.
CTTCATACCCGGCGAAGATCCCAAGGAGCTGATGATACAGCTCGCGCCCGGCAATTGATCGGCCGGAGATTTTCTCTACGGCTTTAAACAAGAATAATCCAGGCCCCTTGGCCTCCCGCAGAGGGTTGGTCCAAGAGCTCAGATATCCCGTATGCATCCCCGTCTCTCTCATTGACGGCTCCATGCATCCCCGCTTTACCCTCTCTCGCCGCTCCGGCCCTTCAAGGCCGCCGCTGCGGGAGTTTGTTTTTTCTCAGGCCGGGCTCAACATTTGGCCCCCCGCCGCGGTTATAAAGGTATCCGTTCAACTAACAGTATTCATCACTCTCACGTTCTTTCCGCCGTGCATAGAATAGGCAAATTTTTCGGATGGCTCGTCGCAGGCCTCCTGATACTGGTGCTTCTGGTGCCGGTGTTGCTCTATATCCCCCTGGTGCAGGATTTCGCTGTCGGTCTCGCGGCCCGCAAGGTCTCCGAGGCCACCGGTATGCAGATTAGTGTGGGCAAGCTGCGCCTCAGCTACCCCCTCAGGCTCAGTGTAGAGGACGTCGAGGTGATACAGGCCGACAGAGACACGATGCTGACAGCCTCGCGCGCCAGTGTGCGTGTCGAGCTGATGCCGTTGCTGCGCAAGGAGATAGAGGTGAGAGACATAGCCCTCGACACAGCCTTCTACCAGATGGGCAACGCCGACTCGCTGATGTGGCTCCGCGCCAATGTCGACAAGGGACGGATAGACGCTGTAGACCTCGGGTTCAGCTTTGACAGGATAGACCTTTCGCGAGCAGACATAGACGGCGTCAGGGTGCGCCTGCGTATGCTCCCCGACACGACGGATGTGCCCTCAGACACAGCCGCGGCCGCGCCCATGGCCATCACGGCCGGACTCATCAACCTGAGCCGTGTGGACTTCGGCATGGAGATGCGGCCCACAATTGACTCGCTCGCCTGCTTTGTCGAGACAGCCTCGCTGCGCGACGCTCTCATAGATATGGGAGCGCGGAGGATATCGGGCCGGTCGCTCGCTATAGACAGCGTCACGGCCGCATACTTCTATCCGGCTGTCACCGCCGAGCCCCGGCCTGCCGACACAGCCGATACAGCCGAGCCTCCGACACCCGAGAGCGAGATGTGGACCGTCACTGCCGAAACCGTGCGCCTCACGGCCCGCAGCGCCCTCTATGCGCAGACCGGGACCACGCCGGCCTCAGGCTTTGACCCTTCGTATATCGGCGTGTCTGACGTCAGGATAGAGGTGGACTCGCTGTACAACCGCGGCACGGCTCTCCGTGTGCCTCTCAGGACGCTCGACGCCCGCGAGCGGTGCGGCCTTCAGCTCCATGCCGACGGCCTCTTTGCCATGGACTCCGAGGAGATGAAAGCCTCGGACTTCAACATCGAAACGCTCCGCTCCATAGTGCGCCTCGACGCCCTCATGGGCATGGGCGACCTCGCCGCCGACAACAGCGTCCCCCTTACGCTCAAGGCCAACGGCCGCATCGACCCCTCAGACATCCTTCTCGCCTTCCCGGACTTCCGTTCCATGCTCGCCCCGCTCAAGCCCCTGTCGCTCAGCGCCGACATAGACGGCACAGCGGGCCAGCTCAATGTCTACTCCATGCGCATGGATATGCCCTCGGTGCTGCGCCTGTATGCCACAGGCACTGTAGACCATCCTTTCAGTCCGGAGAAGCGCGGAGGCTCCCTGACCCTCGACGGATGGCTCAACGCGGGTTCTGACACGCAGTTTGCCATGCT
>JAIDJD010000474.1 GCA_029052375.1 Duncaniella sp.
GGGCTGTCTGCCCTGCAGGGTGTAGTCGAGCTTGACCGCGGACGTCTCGAGCAGGAGCTGTTTTTCTACATAGAGACGCTTGACATCAACGAGGAGAAGCAGCGCCTGTCCCAGCATCTGAGCTATTTCATGGAGACCATGGCGGCTGAGGGCGGAGGCCAGGGCAAGAAGCTCGGCTTCATAGCCCAGGAGATGGGCCGCGAGATCAATACGCTGGGCTCGAAGAGCAACCAGGGAGATATGCAGCTCCTTGTGGTTCACATGAAGGACGAGCTGGAGCATATGAATGATCAGGTTCTCAACGTCCTCTGCCCGTTTACCCCCCCCCCCGTCATACCGCATATATATCTGTCTTGACTTATGGAAAAAGGCAAAATCATCATAATATCCGCGCCTTCGGGCTGCGGCAAGTCTACCATCATATCGGCCATCATGAACAAGGGCTGCATAGATATGCAGTTTTCTGTGTCGGCCACCAACCGCGGGCCGCGTCCCGGCGAGAAGCATGGCGTCAACTATTACTTTCTATCGGACGCAGAGTTTCAGGAGGCTATAGCTTCCGATGCCTTTGTGGAGTATGAGGAGGTATATCCCGGTCGCTACTACGGCACGCTGAAGAGCGAGGTGGGCCACATAATGGGCGAGGGCCACAATGTGATACTCGATATTGATGTCAAGGGCGGCGTCAACGTCAAGGAGATGTATGGCCCTGAGGCCATCAGCATCTTTGTGGCGCCTCCGAGCATCCAGACTCTGCGCGACCGTCTCGAGGGCCGCGGCACCGAAGAGCCCGAGGCAGTGGAACAGCGCCTTGCCCGCGCCGAGTATGAGCTTTCGTTTGCCGGGCGCTTTGACCATGTCGTGGTCAACGATACCCTTCCGGAAGCTGTGGCCGAGGTTGAGTCGCTGATAATGGATTTCACTTCTCGCTGACCGCCGCGGAGGAGTCTCCGTCAAACCGCAGACCTGACAGAAATATCTATATGAAGATTGCTCTTCTCGGAGGTTCGTTCAACCCCGTCCATATCGGCCATATGGTGCTGGCCAGCTATATCAAGCAGTTTATGGGCTTTGACGAGGTATGGCTCATGCTTTCGCCTCTCAATCCGCTCAAGATCAACACGGCCGACCTGATACCGTACATTATACGCCTCAAGATGCTCGACATTGCCATCGGCGATGCCCGCGGCATAT
>JAIDJD010000475.1 GCA_029052375.1 Duncaniella sp.
TGGTGGGACGCATCTTGGCCGACTCGTCCCAGAAGTTGGAGAGGTCCGAGCGGCTGTCGTAGAATGTGGCGCTTGTGTTGACCCAGCCGGTCACCCAGTCGTTGAGGCGGAGGTCGATGTTGCCGCGCACGTTGAGGCGCGTGGTGCCGTTGTCCTTGCCCTCGCCGAAGTTGAGGATGTCGTCGCTGTGGTAGAGGCCGACGAGAGCATAGAAGGTGGCATACTTGCCTCCGCCGGTAAACTCGGCCTGTCCCTCATACTTCCACGAATGGCTGCGGAGATAGTCTTCGGAGAAGAAGTTGATGTCGGGATAGCGCCAGGGATTGGTGCCCGAGGCATAGTTGTAGATGTCGGTCTCGGAGAATGCGGGGTCGAGGCCGTCGTTGCGCCGGGCCTCGTTGTAGAGGGTCATGTATTCAGCGGCGCCGAGATACTTGGGATACGACTTGGGCACGAAGAGCGAGACATCGCCGCGGACAGAGACCTGGAGGCCTGTGGAGCGGCCGCGCTTTGTGGTGATGAGTATTGCGCCCTTAGAGGCTGTGCTGCCGTAGAGGACCACGGCCTGCGCGCCCTTCAGGAAGGTGATGGTCTCGATTTCGGCCGGAATTACGTTGTTGGCGTCGCGGGGCACGCCGTCGACCAGCACGAGGGCGTCGCCCATATTCCAGAGCTGGCCGTTGTAGCCCGAGACAAGGCTCTGCATATTGGCGAGGCTGTAGGTGGTGTAGCTCTTCTTCTGCAGGTCCATGACATTGACCTGAGACACGCCGCCGAAGATATTTTCGGGATCGGCTGTGCGGAACGGGAGCTGGATCTCGTTGCCCAGCGTGTCGAGCACGGCGACATTGCTCTCATCTGCCGCCGCCGTGGCCGGAGACGCGAGGATGGCGGCCGCAAGGGCGGGATATATCAGTTTGTGTATTTTGTCCATTGATGCGGTACGTTAGAAGGTTTATGATCACCAGCCGGGATTCTGGCCGAATTCGACATACATCTTGGAGTCGCTGACCTTGAGGGGGAGCCACCAGTGCTTGTCTGAGAAATTGCGGGTGAGGATCACCTCTTCGTGGAATCCTATCACCTCGGTCTCGGAGGGATCCTCGACGTTGACGCCCTTCGAAGAGTCTTTCTCGATGCCGGTGAGGTCGCCTGTGCGCTGGAACTCCTGAGAGGTCTTGATGTTGTAGGGATGCTTGTCGAGCAGAAGCCAGCGGCGGAGGTCGTTGAAGCGGTGGGCCTCGAAGGCGAGCTCTACTGCACGCTCGCGTCTAACCTCGCTCATGAAGGCGTCGAGCGAGCCTGTGTACTTGGCATTGACGGGGTCTACGCCGGCGCGGTTGCGGATGGTGTTGACGGCGTCGGTGGCCGAGAGGCTGCAGTTGGCCGACTTGGCCGAGGGTATTCCGTAGGCCTCGGCGGCAGACTCGGCATACATCAGATAGATGTCGGCCAGACGCATATAGGGGATGAGCATATTGTTGCTGGCCATCCAGTTGGTGGCGCCCTGATTGTCCCATTGGTTGAAGTCGTCGCGGACAAACTTGTAGTTGAGATATCCGGTGCGGCTGCCCTTGATGGGGTCGCGCATCAGTCCGCCGGTGTAGAGGGGCGCATAGCGGACAGGGTTTGCCTCTTCTTTGCCTCCGAGCTCTATCTTGCTGCCATCAAAGCGGATGTCGTGATAGAAGCGGGGGTCGCGTCCTTTCCAGGGGTGAGACTTGTCGAAGCCTGAGTTTGGGTCGTCGAGGGGCAGGCCGTTGGCCATGCCGTAGAAGTTGACGTAGTTGGCCGTGGGCAGGAAGATGACACCGCCCTCCGGGTCGAGGAACGGGGTGCCGTAGCATCGGGTCTGGCCCCAGTTGGAGCGGTCCCAGTCGATGACGGGGTTGCGGAATATGGCCTCGGTAGAGCCGGGCATCAGACCGCTCTTGGCGTGGGTGAGGAAGTTGTCCTTGTAGTTGGCGAAGTCTACGAGACGATACTGTGTCTGTCCGCTCTCGACCAGCGAGAGTATCTCGCCGAAGGCCTCGGCGGCGCGGCGGCACAGGTCGGGATTGTAGGTCTTGCTGCCGGTAGACTCCCAGTTCATCAGGGGGCTTCCGGCCCAGAGGAGGTTCTTGCCGAGATAGCCGAGAGCCATTATCCTGTTGATGCGGAGGTCGTTGCTGCCGCGTGTCAGGGCGCCGGCCTGGGTGTTGTCCCAGTTGACGGGGAGCAGCTTGGCGGCCTCGCTGAGATCCTGGGCGGCGAGCTCGGCACACTCGTGGTAGGAGAGGCGGGGCAGGGTGAGCTTGCCTCCGGTGAGCACCTCGTTGATGTAGGGCAGGCCTCCGAAATACTGCATCAGCTGGAAGTGGAAGAATCCGCGGAAGAAGAGCAGCTGGCCCTTGATGATGTCGTGCTCCTCCTGTGTGGCCTCGGTGAGGCGCTCGAGGTTGGCCAGGCCGAGGTTGGCCTTGCGGATACCGTACCATGCGCCCTGCCAGAGGGTGGGGCGGTTGCCCACCTTATCGGGAGCATAGTCGGTGGTGAAGTTGTTGATGTCCATGAAGCCGCACTGCCAGCCGTCGTGCTCGGCCTGCCAGCCCCAGAAGTCGCCCTGGTCTACCTTGTAGCCCATGAAGTAGTCCTTGCCGACATTGATGATTTCGTCGTCGCCCCAGTTGAACGAGTTGTTCCAGTAGCCTGTGGTGAAGTTGGGGACGCAGAAGTAGATTTCCTCGACGAAACCCTGGAAGTTCCTGAAGTTCTTGAAAGCTTCCTCAGCCGAGATTTCGCTTTCAGGAGCCTTGTCGAGATAGTCGGTACACCCTGTCAGCGCGGGCGCCGCCATCCCTGCAAGGAGGAGATATGCGATAAATGATATGAATTTGCTCATTGTTTTCGATGGTTAGATGTCGAATTTGAAACCAATGTTGAAACG